>CAZPII010000024.1:0-14875 GCA_964586485.1 uncultured Atribacterota bacterium
AATAACTGAATCACAGCAACTGACTAACCATCAATATTGGGTTGATAACCCAATATGGCTACCAAGTTCTGATATACAATCTGCTACATTACTCTATAGGGTAAGCACTCCAAATCTTTACCCTACAATTCGTGAGTACAATACTGCAAGCGAAAAAGAAAGTATCCTCATTAAGAGAACTACTGGTCACGGAACTTCTTATAGTGTCTCGCCTGATCGAGAATATCTTATATATAGCAAGTTAACTCAATATGAAAAATATTACAGTTATTATGACCTATTCTTATTTCATTTTAAAAGCGGACGACAAACTCGCTTATCGGAAGCAATGCGTATAAAGGATCCTGCTTGGTGTCCGAACCTTTCGCAAAATAAAATTGCAGCAGTAATAAATCAGGCAGGAAATAACAATTTAGTACTTTTTTCCATTCCCCCAACAGGGGACGGTTCTCTGTTGGAGCAAGCAGATTTTATTTATCTGACTGATTTTGATGATGGCACACAAATATCCCAACCAACCTGGTCTCCGCAGGGTGACAAAATTGCTTTTTCATTGTGGAACGAAGGCTATCAAGACATTTATGTATTAACTCTTGATAAAAATAACCGGGTGCTTTCTATCAAACCAATTACTCAAGATAGATATACAAACATTAGTCCCTGCTGGTCACTTGATGGCCAATACCTTTATTTTTCTTCAGATCGAAGCGGTATTTTTAATCTTTATGCTTACGAGATAAAAGATAAGCAGCTTTTTCGTCTTACCAATATAATCAGTGGTGCCTTTGAGCCGGCAGTTTCCCCAGATGGAAAAGAAATTGCTTTCATTCAGTATCATGCTTCAGGATACGAGCTTCACCTTGCCGATATTGATGAATTGCTGTGGTACCCCGTGTCTCCAACAACTCCAATAGGGGACGGCTCTCTGTTTCAGGATCTGCAACAAGATGAAACAGAGAACCGTTCCCTGTTGGATTATTCACCACTAGACAGTATATGGCCTACTTACTGGACTCCATATTTATCGCTAACTTCAAATAATCTCTATATAGGATTCTCTAGTCTGGCACAGGATAAACTGCAATTTTACTCATTTCCCTTTACCATTGCCCAGGGAATTTTAAACCAATCTCTCTATTACGACCTTCAATTTATTGATTATACTCATAAACCAATATTTTCTTTATCCATAGAGGGTGAAAGATTTTTTTCCTCTAAATTACAAGCCTCTATAAACTTTTCCAATGAAGGATATACTTCTCAACAAGATTCAGGTCGGTACTTTCATAAATATTTTTCGCTGGGATTTCAAAATAAATGGATTACCAAAGATAATAAAGATGACGATATTTTAGAATCTGCAAAAAGAAAAATTAATACTTTTTTTCTCAAATATAGCTATGATGATACCGAACAATACCAGAGCTCTCTTGGCCCGGAAATTGGTCAAGCCTTCTCTATAAGTTATCAACATGCCAATAAAAATATTGGTAGTGATGAAACCTTTAATAAAATACTCTTTGACGGGAGAAAATACATCCCGACTTCTAAAAAAAATGAAGGGTTGGCATTCCGCCTGGTTGCTGGTAGATCTTCAGATAGTTTGGATAAAAAAGAACAATTCCAATTAGGTGGAAACAAGTCTCATACACAATTAAGTTCGATCAATTCAGTTTCTTTTCCCTTACGTGGATTCCCTCCTTTGTCTTTCAGTGGTAATCGTCTTTTATTGACCAGTATGGAATATCGCTTCCCAATTAAAAAAGTTGAACAAAGAATCGGGTTTGGTCGAGCTTCTATCTTTCTGGAAAGAATATCAGGAACAATATTTGCAGATATGGGACATGCCTGGAATGGCTATTTACAAAACCCCTTAGAAGAAATGAATATTTCCTGGGGTACGGAAATTAATCTGAAATTTAAGCTGGCATATGATAATACATTTATATTTACTATTGGCGCAGGGAAGGCCCTTTCCGGGCCATCCCCTTTCCAAATTTACACTCAGATAGGTGCTTCTTTTTGAGAAGAGATTCACAATATAAAAAGCATATCAGTTATACTTAACTTATCGCAGATTAAATCAACCTGACACTGCTATCATCAGCCAGGATAAACTCATGAACTCGCGGCATTTCACCTGAACGGTAAATACGCACATCTTTTCCTATTAAACAATTCTGCATGCGACATTTAACACCATTGATATGGGTATTGGCCATGATAACACTATATTCTACCTCACTATCAGTAACTTCAACTCCATTAGACAAAGAAGTAAAAGGTCCGACATAAGAATTTAGTATTTTTACATTTTCTCCGATAATTACCGGTCCCAGGATAGTGGAATTGGTAATTTCTACGCCTTTAGCCAGATTAATTCTACCAAACACCTTTGATTTATCATCTATTTTCCCTCCATTTAAATCACGGTGTATATCTTCCAATATTAATCGATTAGCCTCAATGATATCTTCCGGTTTACCTGTATCTTTCCACCATCCTTCTATCACCTCTGCTTCAACTATATAGCGGTTATCTACCAGCCATTGGATAGCATCGGTAATTTCCAGTTCTCCCCTTCCGGAAGGTTTGATATGCTCAATTGCCTTGTGGATGGTCTTATCAAAAAAATAAACACCAATCAAAGCCAAATCAGTAGGGGGCACTTTTGGCTTTTCTGTCATTCGCACAATTTTTTTATCTTTAAGTTCAACAATGCCAAATTGTTGAGGATTTTCAACATGAGTTAACAAAACAAAGGCTTGCATTTTTCCCTGTTCAAATTTTTCACGGTATATTTTTATGCCATTCCTGAGCAAATTATCCCCTAAAAACATTAAAAAAGATTCATCTTGCAGAAATCCACGGGCGACTTTTACAGCATGGGCTAGTCCAAGGGGCTCTTCCTGCATAATGTAGCTAATTTGCACGCCCCATTTACGTCCATCGCCAATCTCTTTTTTGATGTCTTCCCCTGTCTCTTCACCAATAATTATTCCGATTTCTTTAATTCCACAAGCTTTGATCTTTTCAATGCCATATTCCAAAGCCGGTTTATTGGCTAATGGGATGAGATGTTTGGCACTTGTATAGGTAAGTGGTCTTAAACGTGTTCCTTTGCCTGCACACAAAATGATTGCTTTCATATTTATTTCCTCCTATATCTTAGTAAAATTATTTTAACATGTCTTCCAGATAAAATCTCAATATTTTACCTGCCTCAACTAACAACTTGGGTCTTTTTAAGGCTTCTCTGAATATATCAGAATGGTGATCAAAATTAACCACTTCCTCGATAAGGTGAGTATTATCTCTAAATAAATTAAATACTTTCTTTCTCTGTGTCCTATCTAAATTCTCATATATTTTTCTTGCTCTTAAACCAAACTTTATCTCTCGGCCAAATCGTCTTTTCCAAACCTTGTCATATTTGTCTAATTGTTGTTCCTTAATGCAATTAACTAACATCTGGGCAGATTGAATCCCATAAGACAGACCTCCACCAGTCAATGGTTTAATTTGGCATGCTGCATCCCCAACTAATGCAATATTCTCATAATAGGTTGGTATCAAACCTATAGGTATTTTCCCGGTAATAACATCCATGATATCACCTTGAATTTTTTTATTAATTATAAAACGATCCAATTTTTTTTTACCATTATTAGAAATGATACCGAGAGGCAAACTTGTACCATTCTTCGGAATCATCCAGATAAAAAAAGGCGTATCACCTTCAAAGAATACTTGTACTATATCATTTGAAAAAAGCTGATAATTCTCACGTAACTGTATTTGATATTGCATACCATAATAATACTTAGTTTTAATATCCCTATTATCATCTTTATTATTACGATAATTATTTAGTAAAAATCTGCGTACAAGTGAATCGGGTCCATCGGCTCCGATCAATATATCGGCTTTGTAATTATTTCCATTGGTCGTTTTTACGTGATAGCGATTGCTTTTTTTAATAATTGAAGACACTCTCTGGTTATATTCTACATTCAAATCCCTTGCGATACTCTGATCAAATTTTTCCCGATCAACTATGACTGCAACTTTGGGTATTTTGATAAAAAAATTCTTAACTCCGGGATAAATTATATTGAAACCATTAATTTGATTTAAGATGGATTCATCTGAAATAAAGGATTGCAATAGGTGAATGAGATTTTTTGAGACAATTCCGGCACATTGCACAGGCCGTCCTACAGTGGTGTGTTCTTCTAATATTACTGTTTTATTGTAACCACTCTCTTTTAATAATTTAGCTGTGTAACAGCCTACTGGCCCAGCCCCAACGATTAGTATTTCCATGATTTTATTACTCCGAAAAAGATTTAAAAAGTAAGTACAAGTAAATATCGCACCCGCGTAGCGGGTGGCTTTAAAAAATCTCTAAAAGAGGCTTAACTTTTTATTTTCCAGTTTTTTCTGCACTTTTCCCTTGATCTCTTGGCTATCTTTTCTACTTTTACCAAGTTCATCCAAGCAATATTAATATTACCTCTATTTAGGACTTCAGGTAAAAAATGTTTCAGTTAGCACATCTTTGCCTTTATTGTAAAAGTAATTTATTTAACCATTACCACCTTCAAAGAAACTGGTTTTTATGGTTAAATACTCATTTACTCAAAATAATTTCGCGAGTAATAGATATCATGTTTCCTAATTTTTAGCATTAGCCACTTTTTCAGATATTCAAAAACGATAGAACGACTTTGTGGAATAATTAATAGAAACCCAATAATATCTGTAATTATGCCTGGCGTTGCCAAAAATATTCCACCTATAAGTATTAATAATCCCTCTAGCAAGCTGTCTGTTGGCAGAATTCCCTCATTCATTTTGGTTTTGATTTTGTATAGTACATTAAATCCTTGATGTTTTACTAAATATGCTCCGGCAATGCCAGTAATAATAACAATTCCTATTGTTAAATATACACCAATTCTTCTTCCGATTTCCAGTAAAATATAAAGTTCAGCAATCGGAACAAACACAAAAAGGGCAATTAATTTACTTAAAAACATTTTCTATTTCCAATCATCTCATAATTATTAACAATTTTCGGACATCTAACCCAGATACAGTACCGTGTATCGGGTATGTATCAGTACTTTTTTATTCTACTGTAACGCTTTTTGCCAAGTTCCTGGGTTTGTCAACGTCTTTACCTAATATATCTGCTATATGATAGGCCAATAACTGAAGAGGCACTACTGATAATAAAGGATATAAAATAGGTTGAGTATTGGGAATATATATCACCTTTTCAGCTATATCCTTGATTTGATCATCTCCCTCAGAAGCAATAGCTATTACTCGAGCATCCCTGGCAATAACTTCTTTAATGTTATTAACCATTTTATTATATACATGGTCTTTTAAGATAGTAGCAACAACAGGAAAATTACTATCAAGTAATGCAATGGGGCCATGCTTCATCTCTCCTGCAGGATAAGCTTCTGCATGAATATAAGAAATTTCTTTTAATTTTAAGGCACCTTCTAAGACTATGGGGAAATTAATATCTCTACCTAAAAACAGAAAATGTTTATATTTGCAAAATTGAGATGCAATTTCTCTGATAACGTCATCTTGATTAAGAATTATTTCAATTTGGTGAGGCAACTTCATCATTCCCATGACAATTTCTCTTTCCTGTTCAACGGAAAGTTGTTTTTTGGCTTTCCCCAAAGATATTGCTAACAAATATAGTGAAATAATTTGCCCAATAAAGGCTTTTGTTGATGCAACCCCAATCTCCGGCCCTGCGTGAATATACATCACTTGATCAGCTTCTCGACTAATGGTACTACCTTTAACATTTACAATAGCTAGAACTGAATTAACCTGATTCTGACAGGAACGCATGGCTGCTATTGTATCTGCAGTTTCACCAGATTGTGAGATAACAATGCCTAATGATTTTTTATCCAGCAATTGTGTACGATACCGGAATTCAGAGGCATAATCAACCTCAACTGGTATTTTGGACAATTTTTCAATGCTATATTTCCCTATCAGAGCTGCATAATAAGCTGTCCCACAGGCAATAATGTGGATTTTATCTATGGAATCAAAAGTACCTTTTTGTAAGTTTTCAGAAATAGATACTTTCCCTGATTTTATATATTTTTCTATATTTTTTCTTAAAACCATTGGTTGTTGGGAAATCTCTTTTATCATAAAATGTTTATAACCTTTCTTGTCTGCCATTTCTGCATTCCAATCAATACAAACAACTTCTTTACTTTTTTCTTTTCCATCCAGATCAGTAACGTGAACTCTATCCTTTTCTATTGTGGCAATCTCGTTTTCTTCCAAAAAAATCACTTTTCTAGTGTAATCTAGTAAGGCTGGAATATCAGAGGCAATATACATCTCATGATCTCCGATTCCTATAATTAAGGGGCTTCCACTCCTAGAAGCAACAATTTTGTTTGGTTCTCTGCTGGATATTACCCCTAAAGCAAAGGAACCACTAACCAATTTTAAAGATTTTCTAACGGCTTCAGTCAGATTTTCCTGATAATTGCTTTGTATAAGATGAGGCAATACCTCAGTATCTGTTTCAGATAAAAAATTATAACCTTTTGATATTAATTTTTCTTTAATTGGCAAATAGTTTTCAATAATACCGTTATGAACAACCACTGTTTCACAATCACTGGAAAAATGAGGATGAGCATTTCTGTCATCAGGTTTTCCATGAGTAGCCCATCGAGTATGTCCCAAACCCATAAAACCTTTTAAATCTTTTTCCTTTAGTGAATTTTCAAGATATTTTATTTTTCCTTTACATTTTTTAATTTCAATCTGTTTTTCCTTATTCATTATTGCTACACCGGCTGAGTCATATCCTCTGTATTCTAATTTTTTTAATCCTTCAATAAGAATAGGTAATACTTGTTTATCTCCTATATACCCAATTATTCCACACATATTATTTCCTTTCATTTCAGTAATAATCGCACCCGCAAAGCGGGTGGCTTTAAGAGCCTCCAAAAGAGGTTTAGCTTTATTAATCCAGATATTTATTCACAGTTGAATATAATTGGAATTTAATGGGGGGGGGCAATTAAGCAACATTTACAATTATATCAATTTAAGGATCAATGATAGCCTGGTAATCGTTTGTCCTTACAATCACTTGTAAGTTTTGTTAATTACCTTAGGAATGGCAAGCCCAGGAGTATCCGCCGAAATATTCGATATTCTCCTACCTCGTCAACTTGATTGACTTTAGGTAGATGATTAGTTAAAGTGCAATCAAGTTCAGGCGCTATTAGCTAATATTTATGTTTTATTTTTAGAAAATCATCAACACCTCCTATAATTAAACAGAATCTTACTTTACCAATTATAGCATATGCTAAAATGCTTTTATTTTATCGGGATGATAATTTAGTATTAATCTCTTGGAAAAAATTATTCAACTTTTGTTCCCATTTATTGACAATGTCTTTATCTATGCTTTCCAGTAATATTCTAATTTTTCTTTCCGTACCAGACGGCCTTATCATCACTCTACCTATGTCAGTAAAACTTTTTTGCATTTCTTCTGCTATTAATAAAAACTGTGGATTTTGCAAAAAATCTGCCCTGTTGATCCCAACTCTATAATTGAGTAATCTTTGATGGTACTTATTCATACGTGCTGCTTGAATTGATACTTTTTCCCCAGTATGTTCTATTGCATCCAATAGTTTAAAAGTACTTACTATACCGTCACCGTTAGGGCTATGTTTTAAAAATATAATATGACCTGATTGTTCACCCCCTAACAATGCATTCTCTTCTAACATTTTTCTAAGCACATATTTATCTCCTATGTCTGTTCTGATCACCTTACCACCCAATTCACTTATAGCTTTATCAAACCCTAAGTTACTCATATAAGTTGCCACAATTTTATTATTACCCAATTTGCCTTCTTTGATGAAAGCATTGGCATAAATAACCATCATCTGGTCTCCATCTACTAATTTTCCTTTTTCATCAACTACCAATACCCTATCCGCATCACCGTCATAGGCAAAGCCTAAATCAGCATGCTCTTCCAGCACTTTATTCTGAAGACAATTCAAAGAAGTTGAGCCACATTCCTGATTGATATTGAAACCATTAGGTTTATTGTTGATAATCTTATAATTTATTATAAGATGCTCAAATAATTCTCCAATAATCTCACCGGCTGAACCATTGGCACAATCTATTATTATTCTATGGTTCAATTTCTTTAAATTTTTGGGAATGGAATTAATTATATATTTAATATAAATACTTTTAGCCTCTTTTAAGTTAACAACCTTCCCAATCATTTCACCTGGTATATGAAGTTTTTTGTATTTTTCTTTAACAAGAATATCCTCTATTTCAATTTCCTGTTTATTCTCAAGCTTGAATCCATTTGCTTGAAAAAATTTAATGCCATTATCCTGATAAGGATTATGTGATGCTGAGATTACAACTCCCATATTTACTTTGCAATATTTCGTTAAATAGGCCACAGCTGGGGTTGTTATAACTCCTGCTTTTATAACATTTATTCCACTCGAACATAGGCCAGCAGTAAGGGCTTCTTCTAACATATCTCCAGAAAGTCTGGTATCTTTACCAATTAGTATACTTTTTTCTTTTATATTTCGATAATAATAACCAACAGCTCGACCAAGGTTAAATGCTACCTCTGCTGTCATAGGATACTGATTTGCCATTCCTCTAATTCCATCTGTGCCAAACAATCTACTCATAATCATAATTCCTCATTCTCTCTTTTATTGTTCTAGTATAGTGATCTATAAAGAGTAAATTCTATTATTTTGTGGAAACAACAACTTCTTCGGGGATTACTTGAATTAAACTAATTTCTGAAGGTAAATCAATTTCTACTTTTGTTTTTTCTTTTTCTATATCTGTCAAATCTACAAAAACATTAATTTCATCTTTTGTGATATCTTTAATATGGCTGAATTTCCCACTTATTTTTACATCAACAAACATTGGTTCTAATTGATAATTCAAAAAAGGCGATGTTTCTCTAAGTTCAATTGGAATATCTTCAAATAACTTTTCTTCTTCTTTCTCCTCGACTTGAATTTTAACTTCTATCAGGGTTTCTTGATCACTAGCCAGATAAATCCCCTCCCCTATAATGGTAGGAATTTTTACAGTTAGTGTTTTGGAAATTCCATTTACATCGATAGGTATTGTTTCCAGAAAATCCATATTTACTATTTTGGAATAATTCCCGTAAATCTCTAATTGATTAGGATTAATCTCTATTCTGGAAACATAATATCCCGGAGCCGGTTTACCAATAATCCTGGGTTTAACAGGCAAGATTTTTTCTGGATATCCTTCATCGATCTCTACCATTACTAGTACTGTTTCTGGTTGAATTTTAATATTATCAATTACAGAACCATCCTTATTGTAAACTATAATCTGTTTTTCTCTTTGAATATTTTCACTGATAGATGAGATGTCTATATCTATTTTTACCTGTCCAATTTCATTTAGTAATGAATCCGGTCCAGTAATCAAAATCTCGGAAGGCACTATTTCCGGTTCACCTTTTAATGAATATCCCTTTTGTGGCAGGCCAATTAAATTATATAAAACTACGAATTCTCTTTTTTTAATTTCCTCAAGCACAACAGGTACTTCGTTAGGAATAATTTTAACAATATCAGTATTTTTTGGTACTATAACATTAACACTTAATTGATATTCACCAGCTTCTTTGATATTTCCTAAATCGATTGTACCAACGATTTTTTCTGAAGAAATGTTCTCTAAAATATTTTTCGGTCCTTTAATGCCAACACTTACTTTCTCTCTTATCTCTTTAATCGACAGATTTTTTCCCAGATTGATAGGTCTTATTTCTATATCATAGTACCTTTCTCCAGATATATTGTATTCACTGGAAATATAAAACCACAATACAATTGCCATTATAAGAGCTAATAACTTAATATCAAGGTTATTAAATAGCCATTTTTTTATTTCAATCATCTTTTTACTTGCCTTTTTTAATCATATCAAAAATACCTAATGTTTTTGGCCGATATAAATTTTGTAAAAATTTTTTCAATTGCTGAGGTTTTAATGGCCTAGTCAATCTGCCGTCAATAGCCACAGAAATAGTACCTTTTTCTTCTGATACTACTATTATCAGGGCATCGGATATTTCGCTTAAGCCAATTGCTGCTCGATGACGAGTACCTAATGATTTCTTGATATCATTTCTCTTGGTTAAGGGTAATATACAATTAGCACCAGCAATACAGTTTTTTCTAATAATTACTGCCCCATCATGTAATGGTGAGTTGGGGAGAAAAATAGAATAAAGTAATTCTGAAGAATATTCACTGTTAAGGGTAATTCCCGTTTCTAAAGTATCTTGAAGTCCAACTTCTCTTTCCAAGACTATCAAGGCACCAATTTTCTCCGCAGATAACATCGGTGCAACCATGACTATACCATTAATTAGCTCTTCCCATTTTTTACTTTCTTCTTCTTGCGGAAATAATGGTAAATTAAAGAAAAATCCACCTCTACCCATTTTTAAAAGCAAGCGTCTTAATTCGGGCTGAAATATAATGGGAATTGCCACTACAAGCATAGCCATTAACCCTTTAATGAGCCAATTGATAGTTCTTAAGCCAATCCAATTTGAAATAAAAGAAAATATAAAAAGTATAACTAAACCTTTGATAATTTGGACAGCAGGAGTGTCTTTGATTAATAACAAAACGTTATATAAGACAATAGAAATAATAATAATATCTAGAATATCTAAAATAGAAATATTTAAAGCCATAATTAGTTAACTCTTTGGTTCAATTTAAATAAAAAAACCATCACAAAATAATTTTATCCAAAATCTTTTATGATGGCTAATTTCTTATAAATAACAATAAATAATAACAGTATTAAAACAAGAGCAATTTGTAAATTAGCGTTTGGAAAATTGATAATTTGCCCTTGCCCCTTTCTGGCCATATTTTTTCCTTTCCTTCATTCTAGCATCTCTCTCCAGCATTTTTTCTTTCTTCAATATTGATCTTAATGTATGATCATATTCGACTAGTGCTCTTGCAATTCCATGCCTAACTGCTCCGGACTGGCCGGTTGTTCCGCCTCCGGAAACCCTGACATTTACATCCACTTCTTCCATTTTTTCAGCTAATCGCAATGGCTCTTCAACTGTTAGTCTATCGGATGAATTAACAAAATAATGGTTGTGGGGTTTGTTATTTATTGCAATATTCCCTTTTCCGGGATATATCCAAACCTTGGCAATAGATGTTTTTCTTCTTCCAGTTCCATAAAATCGATTGACTGTCAAGTATTACACCTCCTTCTTAGTTATTTCACTACTTCAATTTGCTGTGCACTATGTGGATGTTTTTCTCCACGATAGACTTTTAATTTTTTAATCATTGAACGGCTTAGTTTATTATTAGGCAACATACCTTTAACTGCTTTTTCAATAATCATTTCCGGTTTTTTTTCAATCATTACTTTATAGGGAATCTCTCTTAATGAGCCGGGATAACCAGAATGACGCCTATATAATTTTTGCTCCTGTTTCTTCCCAGTAACCTTAACTTTCTCTGCATTAATAACAATAACGTAATCTCCTAAATCCTGAGATTGGTCAAAGAATACTTTGTTTTTACCCCTAAGAATAGATGCTATTTCAGTTGCCAGTCTTCCCAGGATCTTGCCATCTGCATTAAATAAATACCAGTTTCTCTGAATATTGTCTTTATTTTCTCTAAATGTTTTCAAATTTTCCTCCTGCTGCTGCCCCTTGTTAATTAATATAGTAAATATCACACCCGCGTAGCGGGTGGCTTTAAGAACCTCTAAAAGAGGTGTGCCTTTTTCTTATATTTCAATTGAATATTTTTAAAAAATATAATTGCCTGCTTTGGACTTCGGGTGAAAAGTTATCATAAGGCTTAGTTTGATCTTTTTATGGTTAAATAAATTAACATAAAGATTCTAATATAATTAACTTTTAATGTCAAGACAATTCCAAATAAATAGATAATACATGCCTGAATTTATTTATCTGTATCTTACTTTTATTAAGTAGAGTCCATTAGGTGGGATTACCTCTCCAGCTTTTTGATTATCCCTGTTCTTCAATATTTCCAATATATCTTCGGGTTTACGATTTTTAATTGAAAAATCAATTAATGTGCCCACAATAATTCTAATCATTTTATATAGAAAAGCATTGGCTTCAAAATTAAAACAAATAAATTGGTCTTTTTTGGTAATATCTATTCTCTTAATGTTCCTTATTCTATTTTTTGTAGGCTGGTTTTCTTTTTGGTTAAAACAACTCAAGGCAGTAAAATCATGGTATCCAACAAGATAATCAGCAACTTTTCTCATTTTCTCAATGTCTAATAGTTTATTAACAAAATAGTAATAATTCCTTAGAAAAATGTGTTTAGCAGAAAAAACACTTTCCCCATAATTTCTGTTCATTACCAGATATTGATAAACCTTGCTTTTTGCGCTGTATCTGGCATGAAATTTCATGCCAACTTCTTTGGCATATTTTATTCTTATATCTTTCGGCAGTTGATGATTTAAGATAAACTTCCACTTATCAGTTGGGATTGATGAATCGGTAAAAAAATTTCCTACCTGAGCCAAAGCATGAACACCCGCATCCGTTCTGCCAGAGCCATTTATTTTTACTTTTAAATCACCAGTAATTCTACTTATCGTATTTTCAATTAATCCCTGAATAGTTCTTTTATTTTGTTGTCTTTGCCACCCAAAATAGTTTGTGCCGTCATAAGCAATTACGAGTTTAATATTTTTTAATTCCCTCATATTTTTCCTACTGGACAATTACTATATTACTGCTGATTATAAAAACCGTAACAATGATTAATAAGGTAATAAAAAGAAAAATCTGATCAGTCCTTTTAATAGCTAGTGTGCGATAATGCGTTCTTCCTTCTCCTCCTCGATAACATCTTGCCTCCATAGCAGTGGCCAATTCATCCGCCCTGTGAAAGGCATTTATAAATAATGGAATGATAATAGGCAACATGTTTTTTATTCTTTTTATTATATTCCCACTTTCAAAATCTGCCCCTCTAGCCATTTGAGCTTTTATTATTTTTTCCGTTTCTTCCATTAGTGTTGGGATAAATCGGAGAGCTATGGTCATCATCATAGCAATTTCATGGGCTGGTATTTTAATAAACTTTAAAATTGACAATAAATTTTCTATTCCATCAGTTAAGGCAATTGGAGAAGTAGTCAGGGTTAACCAGGAAGTTGCCATAATTAATAGAAATAGACGAACAGCAATAAATAAACCTCTGGAAACTCCTTCCCTGGTTATTTTTAAAAACCACAATTTGTAAATTACTTCTCCCTGTGTAGTAAAAAAATGTATCAACAGAGTTAGTATAATTATTAAAAGTAAAGGCTTTATTCCTTTTAAAACAAACTTTGGATGAACTTTTGAAAGTATAATGTCTATAAACAAATAAAAGCCTATTATTAGAAATCCAAACCACGAACCAATTAAAAATACTGATACAATGATAGAAATAGTTGATAGTATTTTGATTCTCGGATCTAATTTATGAATCAGGGAATCTTTATGTATATATTGGCCAATTGTTAGATTCCTAAAAAATTTCATCTATGGTTTCTCTTCCTCGCTAAAGTTATTATCTCATTACTTGCTTCTTCGACGGTTAACACTCCTGTATTAACCGGCTTTCCAATTTGTTTTAACCTGTGCATGATATAAGTAACTGGTGGCAATGCAAGTCCGATGTTTTCAATTTGTTCAGCATGATTTTGGAAAATATTTCTTGGAGTATCGTCCAACACTATTTTCCCTTTTTCCATAACTAAAATTCTTTTGACTAACTCGGCAATAACTTCCATATTATGGGAAACAAGTATAATTGTTTTATGATGCTTATAATGTAATTCTCGAATTAGGTTAAGCAAACCATATCGACTCTGTGGATCCAGGCTCGCAGTTGGTTCATCTAAAATGATAACTTCAGGGTCAATGGCCAGAATACTAGCAATAGCAACCCTGCGCATTTCCCCACCGCTAAGTGTAAAAGGAGAACGATCCTTATAAGTAAAATAATCCATTTCAACCATTTCTAATGCACTTATCACCTTTTCTTCCAGCAATTCATCTTTTACGCCTAAATTTTTAGGACCAAAAGCAATTTCTTTAAATACGGTTTCTTCAAAAAGCTGATTTTCAGGATATTGAAAAGTTAAACCAATTCTTTTTCTGATATCTTTTAATTTAGTCTTTTTATTATGAATATCTACCCCATCAATTAATACTTTTCCTTCGCTTGGTTCCAATAATCCGTTAAACAGTTGGAGCAACGTTGTTTTCCCACAGCCAGTATGTCCAATAATTCCAACAAAATCATCTTTATCAATTTGTATGTTGGTTGATTTTATGGCCTTGGTTTCGAAAGGCATATTGATATTATAAGTATACGAAACATCCTTTAAATGTATAAGCATAATTTTTTGATCATTTCTTCCTCATTTAATATATTCAATGGTATGTTAAGCCCTTTTTTATTTAAGTCCCTTGCTAGTCTGGTAATTTGTGGTAATTCCAGCCTTAATCTATCTAGTAATTCAGCATCCGAAAAAACATCTTTTGGGGAACCGCTTATTGCTATTTTCCCTTTATCAAGGGCAATAATTTTACTGAATTCCACAACTTCAGACATGATATGGGTAATATAAACTATAGTTATTCCTTCTTCTCTATTTAATTTTTTGATTATTCCTAGAACTTCTTTTCTTCCCTTAGGATCCA
>CAZPII010000025.1:0-14191 GCA_964586485.1 uncultured Atribacterota bacterium
AGTTGATAAAAATAAAAAATTACTGGGAATAATAGTAAGAGTATCAGTATTATCTGGGTTAACACAAAATAGCGGAGAATAGAAAAACAGTTTTCAGTTTATGGTTTTTAGTTTATAAATTTTCAAAACATTACTGCCTTATTTATATTTCATTAGATATTCTATATACAATATATTTATATTCTTAAACAAAAAAAAGAAAAACTGATAAATAAAAAACAGGGATATGGCCGATTTTTAAAAAAGCCTACATCGAATTTATTATACAATCTCAACTTCTATATGTTCATTTTTTCTTCTTCATGCACATCACATATTTTATCGGAAAATCCAGGATTATTTATGATTTTGTTGAGTTCTTCTATGTTAAAAGGAATATTATTTCTCCGATTTTCCACCGTACCTTAGAAAATTCTTACAGGATAACATATATTATGATAAAATTAATAAACTGTTTGTTATTTGTTATAGAAAGATAAGTTGAGACCCATCTGGATATTGACATGTATATATTGGTTAGAAATATTGGTTTAGTTTACCAAGTCAAGTCAAATTTAATTAACAATTTAGGATAATAAAGGAGAAGAGAAAATCGATATTAATATTGTTCATGACCTGAGTCAGATTATAAATAATCAGATTATTGTTATTGCTTTTATAACCTGGGTATCAAACCAGGCTATAAAATTATTTCTATTTTATGTGACTGAAAAAAATTTGGATTTGGGAAGATTTTTTGGAGCCGGTGGCATGCCCAGCACTCATTCCGCTCTATCAATGAGTGTGGCAATATCAATTGGCTATTTAGAGGGATGGGGTTCATCTTTATTCGCTTTAGCTTTAATGACAGCAATCATAGTTATGACTGATGCAGCTGGCGTCAGAAGGGCTACGGGAGAACAAGCTAAAGTGTTAAACAGGATAATTTTGGAATTCTTTGAAGAGATCAAGATCAAGGATGAGCGTTTGAAAGAATTGATCGGGCATACACCTTTTGAGGTAATTGTTGGTGCGATAATTGGTTTTACTATTGCGACTATATTATCTATTTATCTTTATAGATAAGAATTTATTATCAACATTTTTGTTCGAGGAGGAAAAGTTGTGAAAAAACAACTAAGTGAAGTCGAAATTAATGAATTAAAAAAAGCCCAACTTGATGAATTGTTAAGTACTGAAGTGTATAAAAGATTGTCAAATTTAGTCAAAGACCCTCATAATGCCAAAATATTAAAGCAGATTGCCAAAGATGAACAAAAGCATACCGAAATATTTCAAAAATATACAGGAGTAGTTTTGAAAGTTAATAGATTAAAGGTATTATTTTATGTTTTTGTTGCCAGATTTCTAGGATTGACTTTTGGTGTAAAACTTCAGGAAAGAGGTGAAGAAGAAGCCCAAGAGACCTATAGAAAGATCATTAACGTTATTCCTGAAATGGAAGAGATTATTGAAGAAGAAGAAAAACATGAAGATGAGTTAATAAATTTAATCAATGAAGAAAGACTTTCTTATATGAGTTCTGTTGTTCTAGGACTGAATGATGCACTTGTGGAACTAACAGGAGCTCTGGCTGGATTTACACTATCCATACAAAATTCAAGGATTATAGCAATACTTGGCCTGATAACCGGTATTTCAGCCTCTCTTTCCATGGCGGCTAGTGAATATTTATCTACCAGAGCAGAATCTGATCCGAAAGAACAACAAAGGGCGGGCAAATCAGCATTATATACCGGGTTCGCCTATATTTTAACAGTAATAGCTTTAGTTGCCCCCTATTTTTTAATAAATAATTACATAATTAGCTTGATAATGACTGTTACGATAGCACTAATTATTATTTTTATGTTTAATTATTATATTTCTGTTGCCAATGATTATAATTTCAAAAAGAGATTTTTTGAAATGGCCTCTATCAGTATTGGTGTAGCAACACTATCTTTTATTATCGGTTATTTGGTCAAAACTTTTTTAGGTTTTGAAGTGTAAATTTTGGATACAATAATAAAAATCAAGTGATAGATTCTAATAAACAAAATCTTCCCCATTTTACCAGTAACTGGTCTGAAAGACATGTTGCTTTTATATGTGGTTTAGGCATTTTTGGACTTTCCAAAGGGTTGATTACTGAAAAGGGAATAGCAGGAAGATTTGGAAGCATTGTAACTAACCTGTATCTTAATCCAGTCAGTCGGAAATATAAACATATTCTGGAATTTTGCCAGAATTGTGGAAAATGCAAAAACCGATGTCCTGTCCATGCTATATCCTTAGAAAAAGGCAAAAATCATCTGATATGCTCTGAATTTTTAAATAGAATTAAAGAAAAATATAAGCCTCGACATGGCTGCGGAAAATGCCAGGTTAATGTACCTTGTGAAGACAAAATGCCTTATGCTCTTTAAAAATCATAGTATCTCTAAAATTATCACTATGTCTTAATATTCCATTGCTACCACTCTTAATGGAAATGAGTCCAATCCTGTTACTGATAGAGGGAATGCATATAATTGAACTCTTTTTTTGTCAACACTATCAAGATTATTGAGATTTTCGATTAGAGGAATATTGTTTTTAAAAAGAGTATAATGATTTATATGGTCTTCATTCCCGGGTATTTCAATTCCGGAAGCATCAACTCCCATTAATTTTATCCCTGATTCAACTAACCACTTAATTGCATCAGTGGAAAAGTAAGGGTTGTTTTTATATTCTGGCTTACCGTAATATTTAGCATATCCTAAATTACAAAGCACAATATCTCCTCTATGAATTCCATCAGCATTTTCAACAGCTTTTTTAATCTGGCTTTGCTTGATTGCTGTTTTAGATGGAAAATTTTTTAAATCGAGGATGACAGCTTCTCCATATAGTTTGTTAAGCGGGATCTGGGAAAGATCTTCGCCATTTTTTAATAAATGATATGGTGCTTCAATATGTGTCCCTATATGGTTAACCATAAAAATATTATGCATAATATACCACTGGTTTTTCAGGCGAACTACATTTGGATTAACCTCATCAGCTCCAATTGTTTCTATCTGAAATTTCCTTCCTGCATTACCCGGAACTATAATATGTGACAAATCAATTAATCGTGACAATTTAATTGCCTCCTCTTTGTTTATAGAATAGTTATAGTTTTATATGTTTTATACTATTTTTGATAAAAAAGAATCTTATGCTTATTGTAATCTTAATTAGACACAATTGTATACCCATTCTTTCTGATTTTATTTAACCAGGGAAAAGTACCCCCTTTTAGAGGTTCCTAAAGCCCCTGCCTTGCGTGTGCGATATTTAGAAATAAGAATAGAGAAAACCGGTTAATGAGAATTTGAACTTCTCTTAGATAGAGGCATCTTAAAGATACCCGTTATGCAGGTACTTTGTTTACTTGAGTCAATAATGATTTTTAGGTAAAATAAATAGAAGAGCAAATGTTATTAATTTGTTTTTATGTTAACGGTCAAGCTGTATACAAAGCTCAATATCTAACTTTACAGGTAAATTAATATTAATAGCCGCATTGTTATTTCAAAATATTAATTGCTTGGTATAAAAAACAATGAAGGAGTAAAAAAGTGGAAAAATCAAAAGTATATTTTACAGATTTACGAACCAAATCGGGAAATAATTTATTAAATAAATTAAAAAAATTAGTTTTACAAGCTGGGATTAGGAATATTGACTTTAAAGATAAATTTGCTGCTTTGAAAATACACTTTGGGGAAGCCGGTAATCTTGCTTATATTCGCCCAAATTATGCTGCCAGCATCATTAGATTGATTAAAGATTTGGGAGGAGCTCCATTTCTTACTGATGCTAATACGCTTTATCTCGGGGAAAGAGCCAATGCCGTTGATCATTTAAATACTGCTATGAAAAATGGTTTTAACCGAATAGCAGTAGAATGTGATGTAATTATTGCTGATGGACTAAAAGGAACTGAATATCGACAAATTCCTATTAATAAAAAGCATTGTCAGGCCCCTAAAATAGCTTCTGCTATTGCTGATGCTGATATTATTGTTTCTCTTACCCATTTCAAGGGCCATGAAATGACCGGTTTTGGTGGTGCCCTGAAAAATATTGGGATGGGAAGTGGATCAAGAAGCGGTAAAATGGAAATGCATTCCGATTCTAAACCAAAAATAAAGATTAAAAATTGTGTTGGGTGCGGACAATGTATCAGGAACTGTTCCCAGAATGCAATTCATTTTGATGAGAACAAGAAGGCAGAGATTGATTACCAGAAATGTATCGGTTGTGGTCAATGTGTGGCAGTATGTCAATACAGCGCTGCAGTAGTTGGCTCTTATGCCTCAGGCATAATTGTCCAGGAGAAGATGATGGAATATGCTTATGCTGTATTAAAAAATAAACCTCATTTTCATGTTAGTTTTATAATGGATGTTTCTCCGTTTTGTGATTGTCTGGACTATAATGATATGGCTATAACTCCTGATATTGGAATGGCTGCTTCCTTTGATCCTGTAGCCCTGGATAAAGCATGTGTAGATTTGGTAAACAAAGCATCTATGGTTAAACAGTCTGTTTTGGAAGAAGGGGATTTTCATGAAGGGGAAGACAAATTCACCCATGTTCATACTGATACTGATTGGAAAATAGGATTAAAATATGCAGAAAAATTAGGCTTGGGTACCGAGAATTATCAATTAGTAACAATAAAATAGGCTAATAAGAGCCAGGTAACTATCTGCGATCCCTTTCCAAATCATAAATTATTTTTTCCAGATACCATTCTTTTGAGCGATTAGGGTGGCGTTTTTTCAGATGTTTAATATGTCTTTCGATTGTTTCATCGGCAATTTTTGGAGGAAGCCGTAATTGTCGGCGACATTCTTTCCACAGGGCGCGTTCTTTACCAGTTCCCTTTCTGTACCTCATTGTATATATATAAAGGATAGCTAAAATAAAAATTATTATCAGAATAAGAATAACTTGATTCATAAGATTCTCCCGTATAGTGAATAAAATTTTTTTATATGCTGAGTAAAATATTATCATTAATAAGGTAATTTTATCAAATTAATCTTTATGCTGATTAATTTTAACTTATTTTATAAATATAGTTGAGGCAATAATTCTGATAATCACGCCAGTCTATCTTTATCAAGGCTTTAAGAAGGAAAATCGGGGAAATATAAAGCGGATAAAGGGTTTAGTAAAGTATCTAAGAAATATAAGGCTAGCAGAGAGTAAAGTTGTTGCCCACATTGACATCAAATTAAGGTGCCAGGGCATTCTATTGTAACCAGCATTATGCCAGGGGCAAATAAGTTGTCCAGTGTACCAGGCAGCAGGATTTATTAAAGAATAAATACCATCGATAACATCGGGCATTACTGCTCCTATAATAGCAGCTATCCGTAATTTACGGGCTAGTCGATTTTTTTTAGTACTGTGAAGCATAGTTTTTAAGACAAAAAATATTCCACCACCCTGCAATGCTAAAAAAGGTGCTGCATTTCCTAATTGTGCTTGATTAAACCAGTTAACTGTAAAATCCGGCTCAGCCATATCCATAAGGGCATGAGAAATGACACCAAGAGCAAAAACGTTATAAGTTTTATGAAAAAATTTATACTCTGAATTTGCCGCAAAACTTCCGATTATATCACCGATCAGAACATGTTTTATTAAATCACTCACTATCTTATCCTCTTATTTTTTGCAATTTATATAAGCAAACACCATTCTAACCATATTAATTGTAAACTATTTGTAAACAAATTGCAAACAAAATGTAAATAAGAGAAAAACAAGAATAGGGTGTTGTTTATAGAAGGGTTTAAAAATTAGCTTAATAAGCGATATTGTTCTTTACTTATCAGGGACAGTAAAGAGATAACTAAAAATAAAATTATTATACTATGAAGCTAAATGTAGAACCAGAACCGGGCGTACTGTCTACTTCGACATTGCCCCCATGTTTTGAAATAATATCTTTGACAATAGCCAATCCCAGACCGCTTCCGTTTGTTTGTTCCCTAGTCCGAGCACTATCAACCTTATAAAACCGCTGCCAGATATTGTCTAATTCCTCTTTTGGTATTCCAGGACCCTGATCAGTAATGGAAAATTTAACTTTATTCATTAATATTTTAGAAGTTTTTTGGGAAGATAAGGTGGTTACTTTAATATTTATATCCCCACCTTCAGGAGAATAGATTACGGCATTATCCAACAAATTGATTAAAACCTGATGAATGCGGTTTATATCCACATAAATTTTGGGAAGATTCTCAGCAAATTGTAAATGTAGTTTAATTTTTTTGTCTTCAAATTTATTCTGCATACTTTTTACAGCCCGATATACGAGGGTATCTGGAGAAACATATTCTTTCTTTAGGGGAGCACTTTTAACCTCAAGCTGTCCCAGAGTTAATAAGTCTGTTAGGAGGTGTTCAAGATATTCGGCATCCTTATACATGATTTTAGTACATTCTTTAATCTCATCAAGAGAGAGATCTTTTTCATTGATGATTTCCAAAAAACCTTTGATGGAGGTCAAAGGAGCCCTGAATTCATGGGAAACATTGGCTACAAATTTCTTGCTCATTTTTTCCAATCTTCTCTTTTTTTTCAAAGTTTCATTGATTTGATTTACCGCATAGTTAAACGTATTGACCAGATGTTTGATCTCATCACTGCTATTTTCCGGAACAGAAACTTTCTTAAATTTTCCTTTAGCGCTTTTTAGGGCAGAATTTTGGATATCTTTTAAAGGTTTGGTTACTCGTTTGGTAAAGGAAATACTTAAAAAAATAGCAGCTGCAATTGCTACCAGAAAAGAGTATAAAACCAGGCGAATAATATTATTAATAGTTGCGGTGATACCCCCCAGAGGGGTCTGTATAATGATGGCTCCCACTACATTTGTCTGGTCATCCGGTGTTTGCGGACCCATAAGGATAATTTCATTATTTTGTATTTCCAGCAAGGGCAAGACCATGAGAAGATTTCTGTATTCCGGACCCATAATTTTTTTGGTAATAGTATTGCCTTGCAGAACATGATCGATTTCTGTTTTTTCCAGGGTAAGATAAAAATCCTCAATAGCAGGTGTATTAAAAATCATTTCACCCTGGGCATCCATAAGTCCGATATTCATATTGGTGGAGCGGGCAATTGTATTAATTTTGTCAGAACTTTCTTCTAAATTCCTTGATTCTATGCTGCCCCCCGATATGTTTTCACTGACCAGTTTGGCTATTCTCTGGCTATTATTGGCAGCCTCCCATTCTTTTAAACCAAAATAGTAGTTTTGTACCAGGTAACCAAACATTATGCCTATCACAGCAAGCGAAATCAGGATGATAAGCAGGTTTGAAAGCATTAATCTCCCGAAAAAACTCTTGACATTAAAGATATTAAACTTTATTTTTTTCACGTTTGGAAGTAAACTTATATCCCACACCCCAGACCGTTTTTAATGGTATAAAATCCAAACCCGCTTTGGCGAGTTTTCGTCTAATTCTTTTGATATGTTCATCGACAGTTCTGGTTTCTGCATAGCTATCAAATCCCCAGATGTGTTCTAAGAGATATTCTCTTTTAAAAACCTGCCCTTCGTTTTGTGCTAAAAAAACCAGTAATTCAAACTCCTTGGGAGTTAAATTAACCTTACTTCCATTTACTTCAATATTGTAATTATTGGGATCGATTTCTAAATTCATTTCTTCATAGATTAGTCTTTCATTCAGCAATTCTTGAGGACTTTCAAAGCGACGTAAAACTGCCTTCATCCTGGCAACAAGTAATCGCGGACTAAATGGCTTGGTAACATAATCGTCAGCACCTATTTCCAAACCAAGCACCTTATCGGTTTCTTCAACCTTGGCAGTAAGCATAATAATGGGAGTATTAATCCCGGAATCTTTTAACTCGCGACAGATTTCCCAACCGTCTTTTTTGGGAAGCATGATATCAAGTAATATTAGATCATATTTTTTTGAACGGGCCGCCTCTAATCCTGACTCTCCATCGGTTTTTAGATCAAGATTAAGGCTATAGCTCTTAAGCATCATCTTAATTAAGGCAAAGATATGTTGATCATCTTCGATAACCAGGATGTTCTTATCGTGAAGATTCATGTTTCTCCTTTCTTGAATAGGCGAAAAGTAATTATTAATACAAATTACAGGTAAATTCATCTTAATTATACTACATAACTTTCCAATTTCAAAAAAGGAAGACTAAAAAGATTCTCAGCCAGGTTAAGCTTTTGCTTCTCTTAACAACTTCTGTCTGCTGAGGTTGCGTGAATGCCTGGTGGGTAACCAGCTTTTTTCCTTGAGGGTAAATAAAGCCCAGTACAATATAAGTACCCAGCTATACATAAAAATCGGGAAGAAAATAACATATTTAAAAGATTTAAAAGATAATTTATCCAGTAAAAAAACCGAAGAAGGTAACAGGAAGGGAATAAAAGGCAGGAACAAACCAAGGATTTTTATATTTTCCAGTAATAGATTGAAAAGCGGGCTGTAAAAGGTAGCCGGGAAAGTTAATCTAAGGACAGTCATAACCGAATAAAACATGATAAATGGCTGCTGGAATAGGCGAAATCCACCGTCTATAATTGCTAAACTCTTTTGTTTAAAGCCCTGGTATAATAATTCAGGTACATATTTAAAGGTGACGGATAATTGTCCTCGCCCCCAGCGTAATCTCTGGCGGCAACTAGCCCGGAAGGATAGGGGTTTCTCATCAAAAATCCTGGTTTCCCGGGAAAAGGTTGTCTTTATCCCCCGGGTGAGTGCCTGAATGGAATATTCCAGGTCCTCAGTTAAAGTAACGGTATCCCAGCCAATCTTTTTCAGGGTATCACCGGAGATACACATTCCCGTACCCATTAATACGGCTGATAAGCCGACATTATAACGTGAGAGTAGATTAAAACGGTCATTAATCCAGAACATCATGGAAAAGGTAGCAGTAACCCAGTTATCTGCCGGATTCTTGGCATCAACATAAGCCTGAATAATTTTTTCCCCCTTAAGCAATCTGTTATTCATTACTTTTAAGAAGTTTTCTTGAACAAGATTGTCAGCATCAAAAACGATTGCAGCATCATAGTTCGCGTTCCCCTCGATAAATCCAAGTTTTTGTAGAGCAAATTTAAGAGCATAGCCCTTACCTTTTTGGCTATGGTTTACCCTTTCTAAGACACTGACATTATGAGAGTGGGCAATTCTGGCGGTATTATCTTTACAGTTGTCAGCTATTACAAAGGTATCAAAGAGATTTTTGGGGTAATCCAATTCTTGTAAATTGATAAGTAATTTAGAGATTACCTTTGCTTCATTATGTGCCGGGATAATAATGGCAAAACTGGTTTTCGGGGCATTAAAATCCCTATTTTTTCTGGTAAATAAGCCCAGAAAGACAAATAAAAGAAAATAGAGCGAATAACCAATTAACAATATATCTATGAGATAGTTTAATAACTTTAGAAAATTCATATTTGCAACTCCTTTGACTGTACAATAACAGAATAAAGCAAAGGAATGATAAACGAATTGTAAATCTTCTGTAAAAAGCAATAAGGGAAAACAAGAGCAATGAGTAATCTTTTATAAAATTTAAGACTGCAAGTTACTATCGCACCCGCATACCGGGTGGCTTTAAGGATTTCTAAAAGAAGTGTACCTTTTTCCTGGTTAAATAAATTTGCTTGTTTGTTTGAAATAAAATACAAAATATTTTACCATTAAGATAGTATGAAAATATATATTTACCGGAGGTGTTATGATGAAAAAAAAGATATTCGGAATCACCATTGAATGCATCAAAGGAGATATTGCATCCCAGGATGATATGACTGCTGTAGTAAATGCTGCCAATGCTCAATTGAGAATAGGGGGAGGAGTAGCAGGTGCATTGCATTGGGCAGCCGGACCGGGACTGGAGGAAGAGTGCAGACCATTGGCACCCATCAAACCAGGCGAGGCAGTAATTACCGGAGCCCATAATTTACCAAATCGATTTGTAATTCATTGTCTTGGACCTATTTTTGAGATAGATACGCCGGGAGATGTGTTATTAGCAAATTGTTACAGGAATGCCTTAAAACTTGCCGAGGAAAACCATATTGATTCTATTGCTTTTCCGGCTATTTCTACCGGTGCCTTTGGTTTTCCTATTAAGGAGGCAACAGGGATTGTTTTTCGTACAATAAAAGAAATGTTGCCCCAGTTAAAAAATATCAACTATATACGTTTTGTCTTACATGACCAAAGTGCACTATCTGTACATGAGCAATATTTAGAAAAAATAGTGGAGTAGTATTAATAAAGAGCAAACAACAGGGCAAAAATCTTCTAATAATATTTACTGAATTTTCTCATAAACCTGATCAATATTATTGGTAGTATATCTCATGGAATTGGCTTTTTCCCAGTTCCAGCAGTTATATTTTTTGTTTTCCAATGCTTTAACCATCTCTTCTGTTTTGAATATTCTGCAACCATAGATCCAATTAGCCATATCAATAATAGAAGTTTTGTGAGCAGCTTCTGTTCCTGCTCCACATGCGTCTTTGATTATGGAAATTCTGTAATCACGAGTAAAGGCATCATAAACACTTGTTAAAAAACAAGAATCAGTATATACACCTAACATAATTAGCTCATTTACTTTCAACTTGCCCAAAACTAAATCCATATTGGTTTGATAAAAGGCAGAAAAACGCTGTTTTTCAATAATAATATCTTCCGGGTTTGGTTTGAGCTCCTCTACAAATTCAACTGCTTTTGTGCCTCTGACAGAATATACTTGCTCACCTTTTTCATTTGTAGGGCAATATTCATATGTATCTATGCCATCAGCTCTGCCTGCTACTCGTACAAAAATTACCGGCATATTTCTTTTTCTGGCACCATCAAGTATTTTACGCGCATTAAGAACAATTTTTTCCCAACCATAAGTTTTCCAGAAACCGGTTGATGAGGATTCATTTTGCATATCTATAAGAATTAGAGCTGCATTTTTAAAATTGATTTTTCTTTTTTCTATCATTCTTTGCTCCTTAAGTTTAAAATAAGATATAAAACAATTAATTTTTCCACTTAATCACCTTTTTTTCTGCAAAGCCACATAAATAATTTGTGCTAATCGCTAAAAGTGACGTTAAGATAGAACCGACAATTAAAATATTTCCTTCATACATGGCAATTCCTCTAAATATAAGAATTCCCAAGCCATTAACTCCAATATAGCTGGCCAGTGTCATAGTGGATACATTGATAACTGATGCTGCACGAAAACCAGCTAAGATTACTGGAAATGCAAGAGGTAGTTCAATTTTGAACAATATTTTTCCTCTGCTCATTCCCATTCCTTTGGCTGATTCAATAATTCCCCGTTCGATATTCACAATGCCTGCATATGTGTTGATAATAATTGGAAGGATTCCTTTAATAAAAAGGGCTGAAAGGGCAGCCAGGGGGCCAATTCCTAAAAGCGGTATCATAAGAGCTAGCATAACAATATCGGGTGCAGACTGTATTACAGCCGAAATATTAACAATAAATGAAAATTTGGGAATTCTGGCAGTGAAAATACCCAAAATAATTCCGATTATTGTTGCTGCAAGAATGGCAATGGCTGAATAGAATATATGGTAAGCTAACATGCGTAATATAAATGGTATATTATTGCTAACAAAGTTTATCAAACTTGTTATAGTAATTTCACCCATCATCTTATTTTCCTCTTTTCATTGTGAAATTATTGGTATATATGTGTAAATCTCTGTTCAATTTTTCTTCCTAAATAATCTAAGGCAACTGCCAGGAGAAATATTGACAAAGATCCGGCAAGAATAACTTTGTTTTCTACAGTATAAATTCCCCTAAAAATCATCTTTCCAAGCCCTCCTGCTCCGATAAAGGCTGCTATGGTGGTAATGCCAACGTTTATTACTACTGCAGTTCGGATTCCCGCAAAAATAACACCCAGCGATAATGGAAATTTTATTTTGAATAAAATCTGTAAATTTGTCATACCCATTCCTTTACCAGCTTCGATTATTCCTCTATCAACACCGCTAATCCCTGTGTAGGTATTATTTACAATAGTAAGAAGTGAATATAAAAATAATGCGATTAGAGCGGGAACATTGCCGGTACCAAAAAAAGGTAATAGTAATCCAAACATTGCTATAGAAGGAACAGTAAAGATAATACTAATAAGATTTAATGTTATATTGGCAATTTTTTTATAGCTGGCAATAAAAACACCAATAGGTACGCCAACAACAATAGCTGCCAGAACTGAGAAAATAGATAAACCCAGATGTTGAAGCATTAGTTCCAATAAATAATCAGAATTCTTGATGATATATTTGAAAAATTCTTCCATTTTATTTTAACTCTCACTCATTTTTTTTAATTTGCTGAAATTTTCTATATTACCTAAAAATATATTTCATACAGAAAAAGAAAGGTATCAACTAGTTATTTAACATAAGAATTCTCTCCTTGTCTGTTGCTTTACCCAACGAAACAAGGAGAGAATATGTATAAAAAGTTACTAAATTACAAAATGTAATTTATTTTATTGGATATAACCTTCTGATTCAAGGTATTCCCTGGCAATAACATCACGTCTTTCGCCTTCAATGCTTTCTCTGGCATTTAATTCGATGATTGTCTCGGCATCCAGGTTACTAAATACTTCATTGAGCATTGGTTCTAATTCCGGATATTGTTCCAGTATATCATTGTGAACTGTTACAGCTGCATTATAAGCAGGGAAAAATTCTTTATCATCTTCAAGGAGCTGTAAGTTAAATTTTGCAATTCTGGCATCGGTTGCAAATGCTACAATAATATCTACTTTATCGGAAGCAACCGCCGTATACATTAAGCCAGGATTCATTGGTCTAATATCTTTAAATTTCAAGTCATAATATTTTACCATAGCAGGATAACCATCTTCTTCTCTTTGTGAAAATTCTACCGAGGAACCCAGTAACCAATCCTCAGCATAAGGTCTAATATCAGAAATTGTTTCCAATTCATATTTTTCTGCCAATTCAGCAGGAACAGCAAGGGCATATGTATTATTAAATTTAGTAGGTTCTAACCAGGTAATATTGTATTTTTCAAGATATCCTTCTTTGCAAGCTTCCCATGCTTCTCTAGGATTAGCAATTGGTTTTTGATCTAACACATTACAAAGTGCATCACCAGTATAATCAGGCCCTATATCAATTGCACCTGAATTCATCATTTGATGAAAAATACCTGTTCCACCAACATCTTCAACTGTTTTTACAGGGATATCGGTATTTTCACTTATCAAAATAGTTATCATATGTCCGAGAATTGCCTGTTCACCATACTGAGGCCAACCGACTGTAATGGAATTTTTTTCTGCACCAAAACCTGTTGTTGTTAAAAAAAATAGACTAATTATTGTACTAACTACTATTACGAATATTATATTTTTCCTCATTTTACCACCTTTTTGATTTTGATATTTTTTATTAATTTAATTATTTTCTATCATTTTTTTATTTAACATTGAATTTTAATATTTAATTTTATAGAAATTTAATTTATCACTCCTTTTATTTAGATTATTTAGATATATTCCTAAATTTACACTTACAAAGATTTTTGTTTAATCTTAGTGTCGTCTTTTTGTAACTTTTAGTAATAATATTTATTGTATCATTTAATCCTTTTATATATTGTTTGGGTACGATAGATTAACATTATTTAAAAGTACTAAATGTTTAATTTGATCCTATATAATAATTATTTTATAAGCAAATAAACTCTTGTTATATGGGAATTAAAGCCAAAAAGTTATTGATTAACTGGTTAAGTAGTTTACTACAAAAAACAATAGAAGTCAAAAGATTTTCTCATAATTAATAACAGAAGGTGTTCTCTTCTTTTTCATTTTTAAACCTCCTAACTAAATCGCCCGGCTTTTCAGCCGGGTGATTTAGTTCTAAACGCTTTCACGGATAACCTCTAAAAAAATAGGTACCAGCTTAGGATCAAATTGGGTTCCGTTATTTTTTTTGATTTTTTGCAAAGCTATTTTTTGATTAACAGCTTCCTTATAAGGTCTTTTGGATTGCATGGCATCATAACTATCAATGATTGCAATAACCCTGGAAAGCAAGGGAGTCTCTTCACCCTGT
>CAZPII010000026.1:0-13936 GCA_964586485.1 uncultured Atribacterota bacterium
CTTGGTTCAAGTGTAGTTGAGTCAGATTTTTTAGATTTGTTTGCCGGAACAGGCGCTATTGGGATAGAAGCTTTTAGCAGGGGTGCAAAAAAGGTTACTTTTGTGGAAATAAACCAAAGGGCTATTGGATTAATTAAGGAAAATTTGCTAAAAATTTATCACGATGACTTCTCGAATATCATAAAAAATGATATTCACAAGGCCCTAGAGATGCTAAGTGAACAAAAAAGAAAATATGATATTATATTTCTGGATCCCCCTTATAGGAGGAACTACATATTAAAGACACTTAAAGATATAGATCAAAGTAGGATATTTAAGAAAAAAAGTATAATTATGTTACAGCATCATACTGATGAAAAAGTTCAAGGAAATTTTGAAAAATTGGAATTCATGAAAGGTAAAAAATACGGTAAATCCGCAATTACAGTTTTTCGATATCAGGAATAAGCATTTTTCTAAAAGGAGATATGGATGATTAAAGCTATATATCCGGGAAGTTTTGATCCAATAACTAATGGTCATCTTGACATTATTAATAGGGCAAGTAGGATATTTGATAAAATTATTGTCGTCATAGCTGAGAATTTAAGGAAAGAGTCTTTTTTTTCAACAGAAGAAAAAATAGATATGATTAATTCTGTAGTTAAAAATATAAAAGGTGTTGAAGTTCAATCTTTTGACGGGCTGTTAATCGATTGTGTGAGATCTAATAAAGCAAGTATAATATTAAGAGGGATGAGGGCAATTTCAGACTTTGAATATGAATCTCAATTTGCTTTGATCAACAAAAAAATGGCTCCTGAAATTGAAACAATATTTATGGTAACAAGTAATAGGTATTCATATTTAAATTCTAGTATAGTGAAAGAAATTGCTTCTTTTGATGGCTGTATTGTGGATTTGGTACCAGCTTATGTTGCTAAGAAATTGAAAGAAAAATATCATCATTGATTAAAAATATTAGGAGTTTAATATCTCAATTTTTCTGGTATAATCAAGTCCTCCCACTCTAGATTCTTTTTTCTGATAACCCAATACATAAAGGTCTGTTGCCAGGATATCATAATCTAACATTTTTAAGACAGTATCATTATTATTTATCATATTATGCTGATAGAAATTATTTAATTTAATTACAATAGGTATTTTGGATTTTGTTTTAATATCTCTTAATAAATATTTACCCTTTTCCGTCATTCCAAGTATCCGACAGTACAGTGGCCCCCTTTTGTTAAAATCAAGGACTTCTTTTTTGGTTAAATTAAATAGACCATGAATAAGCATTCTTTGTATCCTCGTTCGGGTGTAACGCTTTGTTTTAATTGATTGAATAAGATTCTCAATGGAATTAGCAGAAATAGCACTTCTTTTTAATCTATTCTCTAATCCTTCTTGAATACCATGTATTTTTTTTATATTGTTAATTTCCATTCTTCTTAAATAATATAAAAAAGCCTGTTCAAAACATTCCAGGGTAATAGGGTTTAAACCGTTTTTAAACTCATTAGAAATAATTTGATAAGAAGATAAAGGTAATGTTAACTCTAAGTTTTTAAATAAACCGGGTTCTTTCATTAGATAATCTTTAACTATTTCCTTTCTAATTGCCGTAGCACTGGAATAGTGACCTTCAAGTTTTTTTTGGGCGTATTTTGAACCAACTCTTTTAACAGGCAAGGGTTTCATCGGACTATTTAGTTTTTTTAAAGATATCAAATATTCTAAAGCTAAAATATTATTGGATTGATTCATTATTTGTATTACTTTATTGAGTGAAATATTTTTAAATTTCGTGCCGTATTTTTGAAAATATTTTGATATTGCCTTTTCCCGTATTTTAGGAAAACTGTTACCTTTTTTAACTTCTTCTTTTAATATTTGCTGGAAATAGGTTGGTTCTTTCTTTAATAAATTTGCAATTTTTGATAAGTCATCGATTTGATCATGCTCACAACCGAAAGTGATATAATCTACTATTCCCAGGGAATCTAAAAGAGAAACCCCGGCATGAGCAAATCCTCTAGCATCTTGACTGGCAAATATAAACGGTAACTCTATTACCAGATCAATTCCGGCAGATAATGCCATCCTGGTACGTGACCACTTATTAAATATTGCCGGCTCCCCCCTTTGAAGAAAGTGACCGCCCATTACAGCAATACTATTGCTGGCTCCAGTTAATTCTTGCGATTTTTGCAAATGGTATAAATGCCCATTATGAAAGGGATTATATTCAGCGATGATACCCAATGTCGACATATCTTTCCTCGATAATTCACTGTTAATATGTTATAATTACATATTAACGTATATTTCTTCTCAGGTCTATGCCAGTTTAAATAAAATCAATAACCATGAATTAAATTGAAATATTATTGGTAAAAGCATTTATAATATTCTATACATAATACATACAGGAGGGTTAGATTGTTATGAATATCTCCCAGGAGATTAGAAAGAGAGCCAAACAACACAAAAAAAAGATCGTTCTTCCGGAGGGCGAAGAGCCAAGAATGATTAAAGCTGCCCAGTCAATTTATCAGGAAGGTTTTGCAAACCTGGTTTTGTTGGGAAAGGAAGAAGAGATAAGGAAAATAGCAAAAGAAAAAAATATTCATTTACCTGCAGATATTGAAATTATTAATCCAGAAATATCTGGAAAATTGCAAGACTATGCTGAGGTATATTATGATGTGCGCAAACACAAAGGAATATCCTTAGATGAAGCAGTGGAATTTCTTAAGGATCCACTTTACTATGGTGCCTTAATGGTCTATCAGGATGATGTTGATGGTTTGGTTGCAGGATCAATTCATACAACCGGAGATGTTTTTAGACCAGCCCTGCAGACAATCAAAACTTCCGATGAAGTCAAAATTGTTTCAAGTTCTTTTATAATGGTTATACCTGATTGTGATTACGGAGTAAATGGAGCAATAGTATTTGCCGATTGTGCCCTTTTTCCGGATCCCAATGCCCAGGAACTTGCTGATATTGCTATTGCCAGTGCTAATACTGCAAAGATTCTCATGGGAATAGAACCCAAAGTTGCCATGTTGTCTTTTTCCACTAAAGGCAGTGCAAGTCATCCAATGGTTGATAAAGTAGTTCAGGCAACCGAAATTGTCAGGGAAAAAGCGCCTAATTTAAAGGTGGATGGTGAATTGCAGGCTGATGCCGCTTTAATTCCTGAGATAGGGAAGAGGAAAGCGCCTGATAGCCAAATAGCCGGCGAAGCCAATGTCCTGATATTTCCGGATTTGCAGGCTGCTAATATTGCATATAAATTAGTTCAGAGGTTGGCAAAGGCAGAAGCAATCGGCCCAATTTCACAGGGAATGCGAAAGCCGGTCAATGATTTATCCAGAGGATGCACAGCCGAAGATATTGTCAATGTTGTGGCTATAACTGCACTACAGGCACAGGGAATAAAATAATAATTTGCAAATTATTGAATAATTTAATATAATATCAAATTGTAATTTATAAATAAAATAAAAAAGATTGTTTCTAAAGGAGGAAAAAATTGGCCTGTCCGAAAAGAAAGACATCAAAATCCAGAAAAAATAAACGCAGAACACATTGGATAGAAAAAAGTATAAATTTAACAGAATGCCCAAGATGTCATGAATATAAACTTTCTCATCATGTTTGCCCTTCATGTGGCTATTATAATGGTGAAAAGGTTATCCAGGAAAAGAAAGTCTCGGAAGCTAAGACCACATAGACTTAACCTTAATGTTATTGATATTTAAGTGTATAATTATTATGAAATATATGGGAAAAAGTTAAAGAGTGCCGTAAATAAAAATACTTTTATTACGGCACTCTTTAACTTTTTTAGTTATCATTAATATTAACCGGTTCACATGTAGGCAACTTGTTATTTAAATAGAGGTAAATTATTAAAGTAAATATCGCACCCGCAAAGCGGGTGGTTTTAAGAACCTCTTAAAAGGTTTAAACTTTTCTTGACTACTTCTTGTTCTGCTTTTTTCTTATATTTTAACTGAATATTTCTAAGTAATACAACTATTTGGATTTCAGGTGAAAAATGATCATAGAGCTTATCTTGATATTTTCATGGCAAAAACCTTTATTTAACCATTACCTCCTTTTTAGAAGGTGGTAATGGTTAAATAAAGGCTAAACATTTTTACGAATAAACTACTTGATTTTGTTGCATTTATTATATATACTATCAGTCAATAGTAATAGCAACCTTTAATAGGTACTCTTAATTATTATCATGGAAATATATGTTAAAAAACTTACCAAAGGAAAAAAGACAAGATAAAATTAGAGAAAGAATATCAGAAAACCCTTTCCTATCAGATGAGCAATTGTCACGGATATTCAAAGTTAGTATTCAGACAATTCGTCTGGACAGGTTGGAAATGGGAATACCTGAGATGCGGAAAAGAGTTATAAAGCTTGCCCAGGAGGCATCTCTAAAGGTAAAAGCGCTAAGTAAAAATGAGATTATAGGTGATTTGATTGATATTGATTTGGGGAAAAGCGGTATATCTACCTTGCGTACTACTCGGGATATGGCCTTTGATAAAAATAAACTAGTTCGTAGCCATTATATATTTTCTCTTGCTGATTCCCTGGCAATGGCTATTATTGACGCTGATGTAGTTCTAACAGGTATTGCCCGCCTAAGGTATAAAAATCCTGTCTATGCTGGACAACTTTTAGTTGCCAAGGCTAGAGTTGCAAGTAAAAAAAGTAACAAATACTTAGTATCTGTTCATATAAGGTGTGATCATGTAGAAGTTTTTACTGCAAAACTGATTATGGTATCGCTTGACCGATGAAAGAAAAATCTTCTTTTGATTATAATAAATAATAAAAACAAGGAGTAATTAAGATGGATACAATGGAAAGAGTAAAAAAGATTATTGTTGATCAACTTGGAGTTGAAGAAGACAAAGTTAAGGAAGATTCTTCCTTTATTGATGATTTAGGTGCAGATTCCTTGGATATTGTTGAATTAATTATGGCTTTTGAAGAAGAATTTGATATTGAAATTGCCGATGAAGAAGCTGAAAAGATTAAAGTGGTTGGAGATGTGATTCGTTATCTGGAAGAAAAACAATAATAACAAAAATACTTTTTTCTTTTGTTTATAGTTTGGGTAGAGTAAGAAAAAGTTAGGGAGGGGGTTGAAAAGATAAGTTTAAGTGACCTTGAATTACAATTAGGATATTGTTTTAAGGATTCCGGTCTTTTGGAGAAAGCCTTAATCCATACTTCATATCATAATCAAAAAGAAAAAGAAAAAGATAATATTAATTATTTTCAAAGACTGGAGTTCCTTGGCGATTCAGTCCTGAACTTAGTTGTAAGTGAATATTTGTATAAAAAATTTCCTTTTTTCTCTGAAGGTAAACTTTCTAAAACGAAATCCGTAATTATCAGTCAACCTTTTTTAGTTAAGTTTGCTGATCATCTAAAACTAGATAAGTATGTAATTTTGGGAAAAAGTGTTGATCTTATTAGAGGAAGAGGGAAATTTTCAATTTTAGCTGATTGTATGGAGGCTTGTTTTGGAGCAATATATTTAGATGGTGGGCTAGAACCATGCAAAAAAATCATTGGTGGTTTTATTAGTAATGAGCTAAATGTTTTGTTTGATTGGAGTTTAACCAGAGATCACAAAACAATATTACAGGAAATAACCCAGAAAAACCTCAGTTCATTACCGGATTATAAGGTATCAAAAGAGGAGGGTTTGGAACACCAGAAAAAATTTTTTGTTGAAGTAATTATCGATAATAAGATATACGGAAAAGGTGTAGGTAAAAATAAGAAAGAGGCTGAACAGGATGCTGCTTGCCAGGCTATAAAAAAAATAAAATCCCACCGAGAGGGGAAATTCTAATTGCAATTAAAAGAAATTAAAATAAAAGGTTTTAAATCATTTGCAAATAAAATAAAATTAAATATAACGCCTGGTATAACAGTTATTGTTGGGCCGAATGGATGTGGCAAAAGCAATATTACCGATGCAGTAAGATGGATTTTGGGAGAGCAAAACATACGTTCCCTGAGGGGCAGTAACTTAACTGACATGATATTTTCCGGTAATAGTGAGCAAAAAATGCGTAATATTGCTGAAGTTTCTATTCTATTTGATAATGTTGACCGTAAGCTTTCGATTGATTCAGAAGAAGTAGAATTAAAAAGAATAATTTATCGTTCTGGTGAAACTGAAAACTATATAAATGGTATATCATGTAAATTAAGGGATATTCACGAACTATTTTGGGGAACTGGTCTGGGAAAAAATTCTTATTCTATCATAGCCCAAGGCAAAGTAGATTTCGTTCTTAATGCCAAACCGTCAGAAAGAAGAATATTGTTTGAGGAAGCGTCAAACATTTCCAGTTATAAGAATAAAAAAGATGCTGCTATAAAAAAATTGGAACATACTCAAGATAATCTCCTCAGGGTAAATGATATACTGTCGGAAGTAAAAGAAAATCTATTGCATTATCAAAATAAAGCAGATGATCTCAAAGCATATCAATTTTATCGTGATAATATCAGGAAATTAGAATTATACCTTCTGAGTCAGCAATACCTTCTATACCAGAAAAATACCAAAAAATTTGATGATAAATTATCTACTATAAATCAAGAAATATCAAAAATTGAAAAAATTATTATTGCTAACAAAGAAGAGATTCACCAAAAAGAACAGAGGAAAATACATTTAGAAAAACAATTAAATGATAGCGAGAATCATTTTCAACAAAGTGAAAAAGAGAAAAATGATATTAGTAATCAATTAATTGTTCTACAACAAAAAATAAAAGAGATAAGCCAGCGTACAGTAAATTTACACGAAGATATTGAAGATGCCAAAAAACAATTTGTAAAATTTAAAGATACCTTGGCAAATATTGATAAAGATATCAAGGAAACGATTCAGAATTCCAACTTGGCTAAAGAAAGATGTCAAAGGAATGATATATTTCTGCAAAAATATCATGTTTTGTTTACTTATTATGAGGAGCGGATCTCAAACATTGAAGAAAACAGTAGGAAGTTGAATAAAAGATATCTTAGTCAATATCGAGAAAAGATAATAAAAGAAGAAACATTACTAAAATCATCAAACATGTCTCTTGATGACATAAATAGAGAGAAAAAAATAATAAATGCTAAAATCAATAATAATTGTAAAGAAATAGAAAATACAGAAGAAAAAAAGATTTTTTATGAAAAAGAAATAAAGCAACTAAAAGAAGAAAGAAAGCGAATAGAAAAACTTTTAGCTGATAGCAAGCTTTTTATTAATACAGAAACAAAAAAAGTTCAAAATTACAGCAATGATATTCTCTTAAAAAATAAAGAAAAAGACTTTTTAGATGAATTAATAAAGAATCAACAAGATATAAATACAGATATTAAAAAAGAAATATTGGAAAATAATTTAGAAAATATTCAATTGCTTGAAGGAATTCATGATATTGTTAATCAAGTTCCTGATAGCCTTAAGAAACTTATTAGTTTTCTCTTAAAAGATAAGATGCCACTAATAAGAATCGCCCATTTAGATAAAATACCCATAATTATAGATAAATATCTTCAGAAAAACAGTATAGGGCAAATAAAAGTAATTTCAGACGACATAATCTCAAAGGAAAATTTCCAAAAAAGGACAAAAGAGTTGAAATATATCATGGATAAGGATAGTATCTTAGGATTTGCCAATCAACTTATTTCCTATCCCCCTGAATATAAAAAAATATTTGAAGTATTATTGGGTAATATTCTGGTAGTAAAGAATATGGAAACTGCCTTTAAATTAGTTGAAAAATTTAAAGAACAATGGGTTATTGCCTCTTTGGATGGAGTGATAATTGATTTTAATGGAATTATTACACTGAATTATTTGTCTGAAGATAGAAAATATAGTGAACATATTCCCAGGGAAAGAATAAAAAAGCTTGAACAAGAAATAAAATACATCGATGCAGAGAAAAAAAAGATTCAAGACAATTTGAATCTTCGGAAAAATGATAATCAAAAGTTATTTGGAAAATATGAGAAAATAGAACGGCAATTAGAAGATTATACTTCCAGATTATATAAGCAGGACAATTATTTATTTGAGATAAATAGAAAAATCACTGATTTAAAAAATCAATTAACTAGTTTAAATAATAAAGAGAGAGTAGAGGAGGAAAAAAGGGAAGAGCTAGAAAAGAATATCTCGATATTCCGTTTAAGAATTAGACAAATTGAAGAACATGTGAAATCCTTTTACTCTTATTTACAACTTCTAAAAAGATTAAGAGATCTTTCTGCAAAAAATATAGAAAAGATAAAAAATAATCTGGAAACTATAAAAATGGAACTTACCTGGAATGAAGAAAGAGGAACTCTTCTACAAAAACAAAAAAACGAAATGAATAATTTTATTCAGAATTATCATAAAGAAGAGCAAAAAAGACAGGAAAAAATAGTAAATCTCAAGAAAGAAAAATCGTTATTAATTGAACAAGAAATAAAAATAAAAGAAAAACAGGAAAATATATTTGAGAACATTAAACTTCTAAATGAAGATAGGATGAAAAAGAAAAAAAGTATAAAAGAGTTAGAAAGCTTAATAAGTAAAACCCGAGAAACCATTGAAGTTAATCAAGAAAAATTAGAAGAGAAGAAGAATAGATATCATGAAAATGAAATGTATCAAGTTCAAAATCAGGAAAAAATGAATCATTTGCTTAACACAGTAAAAAATCAATATAATACATCTATAGATGAAATATTATTACATCAAAATGGGGCAAAAAACCAAAAAGAGGCAACTGGATTAATTGCTAAATACCAAGAGAAAATATCATTAATGGGGCAAATAAATTTTGATGCTCTTCAGGAATACCAAAAACAATCTGATCGATACAATGAACTTCAAAGTAAAAAAGAAGAAATAGTAAATTCAAAAGAAAAGTTAATAAATTTAATTGATGAAATTGATCGTATTGCCGAAGATCATTTTTATCAAACTTATTTAAAAGTTGAAAGGTATTTTAATGATATATTTCAGAAGTTATTCCGTGGTGGACAGATTTCATTGGAATTAACTAATGATAAAAAATTGTTAGAGACTGGAATTGAAGTAATGGTGCAACCACCAGGAAAAAAACTACAAAACATTTCTTTATTATCAACTGGAGAAAAAGCATTGACTGCTATCGCTCTTTTGTTTGCTCTATGGAAAGCCAACCCAAGTCCATTTTGCTTTTTTGATGAAATTGACTCCGCACTGGATGAAGCAAATTCCTTGCGCTTGGCCTCTTTTTTAAAAAATGAAGATCTAAAAGAAGCACAAATTATTGTAATTACTCACCAGAAGGAGGTCATGGAGGCAGCAGATGCTCTTTATGGAATTACTATGGAAGGATCGGGTATTTCAAAATTAATGTCTGTTAAAATGTTGGATACAGGAGTATAAAAATTAGAAATTTATTATCTTCTTTAAAAAAAGGATTAAAAAAATCAAGGGATAATTTTCAAGACAAATATGACATGTTATTTACCGGTGCGTTGAAGGACAAAGATGAGTTTTTAGAAAATATTGAGGAGCTATTAATCTTATCAGATATTGGTCCCAAAACAACTGAAGAAATTTTGGAAAGGTTTAAAGAGATAGGTGTACATCAATTTAGGGTAAAGGATTTTGAGTATTTTAAAAAACAATTAAAAAAAATATTGCTGGAAAAGTTACCTGATAAAAAATTGATCAGCAATTCAAATCAAGATGTATTAGAAATTATGCTTGTTGTCGGTGTTAATGGTACCGGTAAAACCTCTTTTGTTGGCAAGCTAGCTTATTATTTCAAGAATGAGGGCAAGAAGGTTCTTTTGATTCCAGCTGATACTTATCGAGCAGGTGCCATCAATCAACTTCTCTTATTATCTGGTAAGGCTGGTGTTGAAACCATAAAAACTTCGGAAGGGGCAGACCCTGCTTCTGTGGTATATGATGGGATACAGTCTGCAAAGTCGAAAAAGAAGGAAATATTAATTATTGATACTGCCGGTAGACTGCATACTTACCACAATCTAATGAAGGAATTAGAAAAAATAAAAAGAGTTATTACCAAGACTGTTCCTGAATCCTTATTGAAAACAATATTAGTTATTGATGCCACTACCGGACAAAATGCACTTCATCAAGCACAATATTTTGAAAAGTCCTTAAATATTTCCAGCCTGGCTTTAACAAAATTGGATGGTACGGCAAAGGGAGGCATTGTTATTACGATTCAGAAAGAACTGCAAATTCCGGTAGAATATATAACATTTGGAGAAAATATTGCTGATTTAAGCGAATATCAACCGGAAAAGTTTATTGAAGCACTCCTCAATTGACACCCACTATATTTTTCTATATACTGATAAAGAATTTGTCTATGGCTATTTTTTTATACGTTTTATATTATGTTTTATAAAGATATTACAGGTTGAGAACTATGTTAGGAAATCTATCAGAAAAATTACAAAATATTTTAAATAAGGTTAAAAACAAGGGTAAAATTAATGAAAAGGATATTAAGCAATCTTTAAGAGAAGTCAAATTAGCCCTTCTGGAAGCAGATGTCCATTATAAAGTAGTTAAAGATTTCGTAAAAAAATTGGAAGATCGTGCTATACAGGAAGAGTTGTCTAAAGCATTAACTCCCGGACAACAAATGGTAAAAATGACTCATCAAGTTCTCACTGAAACAATGGGTGAAACAGAAAGCATATTAAACATTGGCGAGGAATTACCTGCAGTTATTTTATTAGTTGGTTTACAGGGCTCCGGGAAAACAACAACGGCAGCCAAATTGGCATTACATATAAAGAATAATAAAGGGCTTGCTCCTCTGTTAGTTGCCGGAGACAAGGTAAGACCTGCCGCAGTTGAACAGTTACAGACTATGGGTAAAAAAGCCGGAGTTGACGTTTTTTCAAGAGGTAGTAATGAAAAGGCAATAAATACTATTATGGCTGCCAAACAATTCGCAAGAGAGAATAAAAATAATGTAATTATTATTGATACTGCAGGAAGGTTGCATATTGACCAACCTCTCCTTGAAGAAATAAAGGAAATCAAAAATACTTTTATGATACACGAAACTCTACTGGTTTTAGATTCCCTGATGGGTCAGGATGCCTTGCGGGTAGCAAACACTTTTAACCAGGAAATCGGAATAAATGGCTACATCTTAACAAAATTGGATGGAGATGCACGCGGAGGCGTTGCCCTATCAATCAAGGCCATGACTAATCTACCCATTAAATTTGTAGGTATAGGGGAGAAAGTAAATGATTTAGAAATATTTTATCCAGAGAGAATGTCATCGAGAATTTTAGGTATGGGTGACACTTTAACTTTAATAGAAAAAATCGAAGCAAACTATGACCAAAATGAGTTACAAAATATTACCAAAAAAGAATACAGAGAACATTTTAATCTAAATGATTTTTATGAACAATTAAAAAAAATTAAAAATATGGGATCATTAGAAAAAATATTTGATTTGATGCCTATAAAAGGATCTGGCTTCCCTGGAGGATTGGAGCAAAAGATTAATGGTGGAGAAAAAGACCTGGATAAAATTGAGGCAATTATCTGTTCTATGACCAAACAGGAGAAGATGGAGCCAGATATAATTAATGGTAGTAGAAGAAGGAGGATTGCAAAAGGCAGCGGAACCAGAGTAAGTGATGTAAATCGCTTATTAAAACAATATTTTAAGATGAAAAAGTTTTTAAAGCAAGGATTAAACAAACAATCCTTGGCTTCTTTGATGAGATAAATGTATTATTATGTTCGATATTGATATAAAATAGTTATTGACAAGATAAATGGAGGAAAAATATGTCAGCAAAAATAAAATTAAGAAGAGAAGGTGCTAAAAAAAATCCTTCTTATAAAATTGTGGTAATAGACTCGCGTAAACCAAGAGACGGTAGATTTATTAAGATGTTAGGATATTACCAACCGACAAACGAACCTAGTGTTTTGAAAGTTGATAAAGAAGAAAGTGTAAAATGGATAAAACAAGGTGCAGCAATGACCAAAACAGTAGAATCTTTATTCAAAAAAAACGGAATTTTACAATCTATTAAATAGCTATACTCATTTTAGAATATTTGGAGAAAATAATTGAAGGAAAATATTGAATATTTAATAAAATCCATAGTCGATTTTCCGGACAAGGTTAAAGTCAGTGAAATTGAGGGTGAAGTTGTTAATGTTTTAGAGATAAGCGTTGATCCGAATGATGTCGGTAAAATTATTGGTAAGCAAGGAAGAGTGATCAAGGCAATTAGAACGATAGCCAAAGCAGCCACTATTAAGGATAACAAGAGAACAGTAATTGAAATTGTTGAGTAATAATATCTTTTTTCTCCAAAACAAGAGTATAGGGTATAAGGTATAATATGGAAATAACCATATTGACAATCTTTCCAGAAATGTTTATTTCACCTTTTTCGGAAAGTATTATTAAAAGGGCACAAGAAAAAAATATAGTAAAAATTAATATAATTGATATTAGAGATTTTACCAAAGATAAACATAGGAGTGTTGACGACTATACTTATGGCGGTGGCCCGGGCATGATATTAAAGCCCGAACCAATCATTGAAGCAGTTGAACATATTCAAGGAAAGAAAAAAAGGAAACCTGCTCTTGATAGCAAAGTTATTGTTACATCTGCACAGGGTAAATTATTTAACCAAAAAATGGCCAAGAGATTATCGATTCAGGAAAATATAATATTTATTTGTGGAAGATATGAGGGAATTGATGAGCGGGTTAGTAAGATGTTAAATGCGGAAGAAATATCGATTGGTGATTATGTTATGACCGGTGGAGAAATTCCTGCAATGGTCATAGTTGATGTTATTATACGTATGTTGCCCGGTGTACTGGGAAAAGAGGAGTCAATGATTAATGATTCTTTTTATCATGGTTTATTGGATTATCCTCATTTTACCAGACCAGAGACATATAGGGGATACAAAGTTCCAAAAATATTATTATCCGGTGATCATAAAAAGATTGAAAGTTGGAGGAAAAGACAATCCATTTTAAGAACAATGCTTAGACGACCGGACTTATTAATTAATAGAAATTTTTCCAGGGGAGAACTGGAAATAATAGAAGATTTGAAAAAAGGATAGCAAGGAAAGGAATGGGAAAAACAATGGATTATATTAAACAAATCGAGGATGGACAATTAAAAAAGGAAACATTAGAGGCAACCACAGGTGATTTAATAGAAGTATATCAAAAAATTGTTGAAGGAGACAGGAAGAGAACCCAGGTATTTAGAGGTATATTGATAGCCCGCAAACATGGGGGAAGCAGAGAAACGATTACCGTTAGAAAACTTACTAAAGGGATCGGAGTAGAAAAAATATTTCCTCTTAACTCTCCAAATATTGAAAAAATCAAGCTTGTTAAAAGAGGTTCTGCCAGAAAAGCTAAATTATACTATCTCAGAAATAGGGTTGGTCAAAAAGGCTTAATGGCTTAGTAAAAAGGATAAATTGAATAAAAAAAATCTCTTTAGGCAAATTTTTCGCTTAAGAAAGAAAATAATATTCTTCTATGAAGAAAGAAAAAGAATTGAACAACTAAAATATTTTGAAAAAATACAATTATCTGATGGTTTTCAATTTATTGCTGGCATTGATGAAGCAGGCCGGGGGGCTTTGGCCGGTCCGGTTGTGGCAGCTGCTGTAATAATAAAGGATATCGATACATTTTTTCTGGCTTATCTGAAGGATTCAAAAAGATTAACAAAAGAAAAAAGAACACTTCTTTTTAACATTATAAAGAGAAATTGCTATGATTTTGGTATTGGTATAGTTAGCCCGGAAATTATTGATAAAATAAATATTGCCCAGGCAAGTT
>CAZPII010000027.1:0-13616 GCA_964586485.1 uncultured Atribacterota bacterium
TGGTGCCTTAGATGGTATTGCCCATACCCTGGAAGTATTTTATGGAATTAATGAAGACCAGTTTGATCTTGCCGCTGAAATTACCACTACAGCCCTGGATCTGATTATTCAAAACACCAAAAAAGCAGTTGAAAACCCAGATAATCTGCAAACTAGAGAGTCTCTGGGTCTGGCAACAGACTTAGGGGGATATGCGATTATGATTGGCGGAACCAATGGTGGACATCTTACCAGCTTTTCCTTGGTGGATATTACTTCTCATGGTAGAGCTTGTGGGATTATGAATCCCTACTATACTGTATTTTTTGCCCCTGCTATTGAAAAACAGCTGAAAATAATAGCAAAAGTTTTACAAAACAATGGCATGGTTTCTGAAAATATTGAAGAATTATCTGGAAGAGACTTAGGAGTTGCGGTTGCTAAAGGCTTAGTTAATTTTAATAGAAGTATTGAGGCACCCAGTACATTAAGAGAAATTCCCGGATTTACTGACCAGCATATCATCAAAGCTTTAGAGGCAGCCAAAAATCCCCAGTTAGATATGAAATTAAAGAATATGCCGATTTCTCTTAATGCTGACTTGGTTGACGATTACATGGCTCCTATCTTAGAAGCTGCAAAAACCGGAGATTTTTCAATCATTAAAAATTTATAATACTCATTACAATTTACTTTAAAACCCTCGCTACACGGGTAAAGATGCCTGTATTTTTCCAAGATTTTAATCCCACAAATTGATTTATCCTACCACAAATACTACAATTTAGGTATATTTTACAGATAGGAGTGATATTTTTGAGAAATCCAAGAAATATTATAAATGTTATTATTATGGGTGCCGCAGGAAGAGATTTTCATAATTTCAATGTATTTTTCCGGAATAATGAAGGTTGTCTGGTTAAGGCTTTTACTGCTACACAAATTCCAGACATTGCTGGAAGGAAATATCCCGCGACATTAAGTGGTAAACTCTATCCAGAAGGGATACCGATTTTTTCTGAGGAAAAATTACCCGATTTAATTCAAAAGTTTCAGATTGATCAAGTAATCCTGGCATATAGCGATTTACCCTATCAATATGTAATGGAAAAAGCCTCGATTATTTTAGCGAACGGAGCGGACTTTAGATTAATGGGTCCCAAAAATACCATGTTACAGGCAAAGGTGCCTGTGGTTTCAGTGTGTGCCGTCAGAACAGGAAGCGGGAAAAGCCAGACTACCCGAAAAGTTACCCAAATATTGAGAGAAATGGGCAAGAAAGTAGTGGTAATTAGGCATCCGATGCCTTATGGGGATTTGACAAAGCAAATCTGGCAGCGATACGAAAGTCTTGCTGATTTAGACAAATATAATTGCACCATCGAGGAGCGGGAAGAATATGAGCCACATATTGATCTGGGTAATATTATTTATGCCGGTGTTGATTATGGCGAAATTTTAGAAAGAGCTGAAAAAGAGGCAGATGTTATTGTGTGGGATGGAGGAAATAATGATATCCCCTTTTATCAGTCGGATTTACATATTGTGGTTACCGACCCTCATAGAGCCGGACACGAAACCACTTATTATCCGGGAGCGGTCAATTTGAGGATGGCAGATATCGTGGTGATTAACAAAATAGAAACTGCAAGTCCGGAAAATATTGCTCTCCTGAGGAAGAACATTTATCTTCTATCACCGAATGCAATATTAGTTGAGGCAGCCTCTCCTATCCAGGTTGAGCAGGCAGAGATAATTAGAGGCAAAAAGGTAATCGTTGTTGAGGATGGGCCAACTTTGACACATGGTGAGATGCAATACGGTGCAGGTGTGGTTGCCGCCCAAAAATATGGTGCTAAAGAAATTGTTGATCCCAGGCCTTTTGCTGTAGGTAGCATTAAAGAGACTTATCAAAAATATCCTCTTATTGGAAAATTATTACCGGCCATGGGTTATGGTAAGAAGCAGGTCAAAGAGCTAGAGTCAACCATTAATCAGAGTGATGCAGAACTGCTTATTATAGGAACGCCTATTGATTTAAGCAGGATTATGCATATTGATAAAAAGTATGTCAGAGTCCGATATGAACTTCAGGAGATTGGAAAACCAGATTTAAAGGATATTCTGCAGAAAAAATTTTCTAGATAGAATATTATTGATAGAAAATATCCAATTTTCTGTGAATACAGTTTAATTAAAAAAATTTGACATGCAAGGGTATTTGCTATATTATGTTAATGGTAATCATTATCAATAAGGAATTGTAATTTTATGAGAAATAGATTTAACAAAGAACTACCAAAAAGCTGGCCAAGCCATTTTAGAGGCCGGGGTTATCGAGTTACGATACCCAGAAGAATAATTCTGCAAATCCTTAATAATGCTGAAAAACATTTAAGTGCCGAGGAAATATATTTAAGAGCTTATAAGCTTTATCCAGCTATTGGATTAACGACTGTTTACCGAACATTGGATTTCCTGATTAAGAATGGTGTAATTATCAAAATGGAGTCGGGAGAAGGAAGATCGCGATATGAGTTGGCTGGGAAAGTTAAAGGGGTGAATATTCATCAGCATCTCATATGTATGAATTGCCGTAATTTTTTTGATTCTAATGAATTGACTGAGGAAGAATTAAAAATGATTAAGAAAATACAGGAAAAACTTTCCCAAAAATATAGATTTACTGTAAAGAGCTGCATTCTCCAATTTTATGGAGAATGCGAAGATTGTCCAAAAAAATAAATATAAAAGAATAATGAGCAAAAGGAGGTGATTATTATGCCAGGTGGTGACAGAACTGGTCCTGCTGGCTTTGGTCCGATGACCGGGAGGGCGGCAGGTTATTGTGCTGGTTATCCTGTTCCGGGTTATGCCAATCAAACAGGAGGACGCTTAGGAATGGGCTTTAGACGTGGATTTGGTCGCGGATTTGGACGTGGTGCCGGTCAAGGTTTCCGACGAGGTGCTTTTCCCGGTTATCCTGCATATACACCGGTACCGCCAGCCTATCCTGCTTATGGATCATATTATCCTTATCAAGAAAAAATGGACCCTGATCAGGAAAAGGATTTACTTCAGGCAGAAGCTGAGGATATCAAGGCAGAATTAGATGCAGTGAATAAGAGATTGGCTGAATTGAAGAAAGAAACAAAAGATTAAGGTAACAAGAATGTAACATATGCGTAGAGTAATATAGACTATCAATAGAGAACATAAATCTAGTTCGATAGTCTATATTACTCCTGTAGTTAAAACCGTTAATATAAAATGTTGCTGGGTATCTGGATAGATTCCTTAAAATATTAGACTTAATAGAAGTTAGATATAGAAAATATTTATATATATTTGCTATAAGGGGTATAATAAAAGATATTGAAGAAAAATATAAAAAAGGGAGAATGATATAATGAAAATTGCCATAACTTCTTCCGGACCGGACATAAAAAGTGAAGTTGATCCCAGGTTTGGAAGATGTCAATATTTTATTGTTTATGATACAGAAAACAATCAATTTGAGGTAGTTGAAAACAACAATCTTCGCGGGATGGGCGGGGTAGGAATTCAGTCTGCCCAAATGATGGCTGATAAAGATGTTAAAGCAGTTATTAGCGGGAATTGCGGTCCAAATGCTTTTAGAACCATGAGTGCTGCCGGGATCCAATTAATTACCGGAGCCAGTGGTACTGTTGAAACAACTATTCAGGATTATAAAAAAGGAAATTTAAAACCAGCAGGTCAATCTAATGTAGAACCACATTCTGGTTTAAACTAAAATTAATATTATGAGGTTTTTATGATGGAAAAAATTGCAATTGCTATTGATGGGAATAATGTATCTGCACATTTTGGTCGATGTCCTTTTTTTGCTATTATTGAGTTAGAGAATAAAAAAATAATTAACAAGGAAGAAATTCCCAATCCCGGTCATCGCACCGGTTTTTTACCGAAAATTCTTGCCGAAAAAGATGTGCATGTCATTATCTGCGGGGGTATGGGGAAAAGAGCCCAGGATCTTTTTTTAGAGAAAAAGATTAAACCAATAATTGGCATATCAGGTGAAGTTAACGAAGTTATTGAAAAATATATTAAGGGACAATTAAAAGAAGGTGACTCGCAATGTTTGCCTGGTGCAGGCAAGGGGTACGGAATCGAAAAAGAAGATCACCATCATTAGTAACTATATTTGATGGGGGGTGAGGTAGATGCCTAGAGGTGATGGAACAGGACCAAGAGGTCAAGGACCGGGAACCGGTAGAGGGCAAGGAAGAGGAAATATCAAGACTGGTACAAGAGGATTTACCGGAGGAGCAGGACCGGGAGGCGAATGTATATGTCCTTCCTGTGGAACGGTCAAAGCACATGAACCTGGTGTGCCATGTACAGAAATAAAATGTCCCAAATGTGGTTCTCTAATGGTTAGAAAATAACCCTGCTTTCACTTTTGCATGAAATTTGATGACTATTTGTTTAGATAATACGAGGAAAGAAGAGGAATTAGAATATTGGATAATGTAAACACTAAAGCAGCACAGGAAAAGGCCCAGGAAGAAATGAGAAACAAAAGAGAGCGGACTAACCAGGAAATGGCCGAAAAATTAAAGCAGAATATGAAAAATATTAAGCATAAAGTATTAATTTTATCAAATAAAGGAGGAGTGGGGAAAAGCTCAGTTTCTGTTAATCTATCCTGTGTATTAGCTGAAAAGGGTTATCAGGTTGGTCTGCTGGATGCTGATTTGCATGGGCCTTCTGTGGCCAAGATGTTGGGATTTGAGGGGAAGAAATTAACCGGAAATAATGGCCAGATTAATCCAATTCAGGTTAGAAAGAATTTATCGGCTATCTCAATGGCATCTTTTATTGAATCACCTGATACACCGCTGGTATGGAGAGGTCCATTAAAGGGGGTGGCAATAAAACAGTTTTTGGCAGAAGTGAACTGGAGAAAACTTGACTTTTTAATCATAGATTCTCCCCCGGGTACCGGAGACGAACCACTATCAGTCTGTCAGCTTATCCCGGAATTGGATGGCGGTATTATTGTAACAACTCCACAGGAAATTGCCTTATCGGATTCAAGAAAATGTGTTAATTTTCTAAAAAATTTGAATATTCCTATTTTGGGAATCATTGAAAATATGAGTGGCTTTCGTTGTCCGCACTGTGGGAAAAAGATTGATCTGTTTAGGATCGGAGGAGGAGAACAGGCAGCCAGGGATTTTGATGTACCGTTTCTTGGAGCTATACCTATTGATGAAAAAATAGTTCGTGCTGCAGATCAGGGAGAACCCTTTATTTGCGATAACAAGAAAAATGAAACAAGCCAATCCTTTGAAAAAGTTGTCTTATCTATTCTATCTAAAATCAAAGAATAATCTTTTAAAATAATTAATAAACCGACAATCTATCTTTGCTATTTTACCTATTTGTATGTTCTAATAGATATTTGGGTTCAGACAAAATTATTATGAAAGTTTAATTTTGAGAATAAATAAGATGATGATAATACAGTGAGAGATTAAAAAATATAGGAAGAAGAAAAATTGCTACTGATTTATTATTTTCCATCAAAGATTTTGTCGAATAAAACCATCCTGATAACATCTTACTATAGATGACAATTGGTGAACATCTTCCTCTAAAAATGATGAACAGTGTTGATCAATTTTATTTTATAAATAAGTAAGGAGCAGAATATGAGGACATTTTTAGATTGCATCCCCTGTTTTTATGTTCAGGCACTGGAAGCTGCAAGAATATCCGGTGTTAATGAGGAGGTACAAAGAGAAGTAATAAATCACCTCTCTAAATTAATTCCCCAATTTTCTTTAAATATAACACCCGCAGAGATGGGTAGGGAAATTTATGCTATTATCAGCAAAGTTACCGGCAAAAAAGATCCCTATAGAGAAATTAAAGAAGAAAGCAACAAGATGGCCTTAAAATTATACCCTCAGTTAAAGATTAAAGTGAAGAGTGCCGAAAATCAACTTTTAACCGCGATTAAATTGGCTATTATTGGAAATATTATCGACTATGGTATCCAAAGAAATTTAGTAGAAATTAATGAAGAAATAAATAAAATGCTTGTGGATAATTTTGATTCGCTGGTTAGCAATAATGGCAGCCATTTTGATTATTCTGCTTTTTATGAACACCTGTTAAAAATTGAGACAATACTCTATTTAGCAGATAACGCAGGAGAAGTAGTATTTGATCGTGTTTTAATAGAACATCTGGTTGATTTTTATCATAAGACTGTTATCTATGCTGTTAAAGGAAAACCGGTTTTAAATGATGCCCTGGTTGATGATGCGATTTATTGTGGTATTAATCATTCTGCAAATATTATTTCCTGTGGAGCCGATTCCCCTGGAGTTGTATTAAATTATTGTTCCCCTGAATTTATGAGAATTTTCAATAATACAGATATGATAATCAGCAAAGGACAGGGTAATTTTGAAGCTCTTTCAGGTGAAGGGAAACCTCTATTCTTTTTATTGATTGCCAAATGTCCCGTTGTTGCCAGACATCTTGGTTGCCATACCGGTGATTTTATTTTAGAAAATGCTTCAAAAGTTAAAAAATTATCCGTTCAAGTTGCTGAGACTAAAAAGTAAAAAATAAACAAAAAAACTATTTTTAAAAAAGTTATTAGTTCTACATATATTCCACTTATTTTTTTCTATGTACATTTCCCCATCTAAGCATCGCTAAGTAATAAAGTTTTCATAAATTAATAGCTTTTTCTTATTAAGTAACTAACATTAAACATTTTCTTTAGGTTTTTCAATATATTTTTGGATTTATCTCTTGACAAAGAGAGGATTTGTAATAGAATGTAATTGAGAATGAAAATCAATTACATTAGGAGTTTTTCTTGCTTAGCTATGAAGAGCATTTTAAATCTTTCTTAAAAGAAAAAAATTTAAAATATACCAAAGAGAGAAAAGAAATTATTAAAGCAGTTGTAAAACTTAACAAACATTTCCATGTCGAAGAAATATATCAGCAATTACTAAAACAAAAATCCAATGTATCCCTGGCAACAGTTTATCGTACAATTCCATTATTAATTGATAGTGGAATTATAATGGAAACATTGCACTGTCAGGAAAAGGTAATTTTTGAAAAAATTTATAACAAACGTCATCATGATCATTTAATCTGTGTTAAGTGTGGCAAAATTATTGAATTTTATAATGCAGATGTTGAAAAATTACAGAATGAAATTTGTCAGAAATATTCTTTTTCCCCAACCGAGCATCGTCTGGAAATAAGGGGATATTGTCAAAAATGCCAGGAAAAATTAAAATTAAATATGCATAATGAAGAGAAAATCATTAAGGATAGAAAGACAAGAGGTTGTGTTAATCATGGTTGTTAGTTTGACGAACGTTACTGCGGGTAACAAGGTTAAAGTTATTCGAATAAAGGGTGGATTAGGCATCAGACAAAGATTAAATTGTCTTGGAATTCACCAGGGAGATACTATAATTCTACAAAAAAGTGGATTCATGAGAGGTCCGGTACTTGTGAATATACATGGAAATCAAGTTGCACTGGGTAGAGGGGTTGCTGCTAAAATCCTGGTGGAGGTTGAGTCATGAAAATTGCTTTAGTAGGGCAGCCAAATTGTGGTAAAAGCACTATCTTTAATCATGTCGCTGGCTATAAAGCTATTACTTCAAATTTCCCGGGAAAAACAGTTAAATACAGTGTTAGCAAGATGGCATTTAGAGGGATAACTAGTGATATTGTAGATTTACCGGGAACTTATTCGTTAACTTCTTTTGATTTAGCAGAGCTGGAAACCCGTAAATACCTGTTAAGGGAAAAAAATGATGTGGTAATTAATGTAATCGATGCTTCATTATTGGGCAGAGGGCTAGAATTAACATTACAGTTACTGGAATTAAATTTGCCTACAATTATCTGTCTGAACATGGTTGATGAGGCTGAAGGTAAGGGTATAAATATTAATACTAATAAATTATCTCAGCTATTGGGTGTCCCGGTTGTTTTAACAATAGCTCATAAAGGTAAAGGGATTGATGAATTATTTGAAGAAGCTTTCAAAATGGGCAAAAATCCGGTTAAAAGCCAAAATTTAGCCTTTAGCAAAGATGTCGAACAGGTAATCCAGCATTTAGTTTACCATCTAAAGGAAAAAAATTATGCACAAAAATTCCATATTACCGATCGTTTTCTGGCAACTAAACTACTGGAAAATGACCAGTATTTTATTGATGAAATCAATAAAATTGATCCCCAATTTATTAGAACTGTGAACGATTATCAGCAACAACTTGAGCAATGTAGAGATAGAACATCAGACGTGGTTATTTCATCTGAACGCCATCATTTGTCTATGCAGCTTTACGAATCAGTAGTAGTTCTTTCCAAACCCAGAATAGAGATACGTCATTATTTGGATAATATTTTAATGCACCCCTTTTTTGGCTATATTTCGTTAATCTTTATTTTATATCTCTTTTTTAATTTTGTCTTTCATGTAGGGAATTTATTTGAAGAGCCTTTATTGGATTTTTTCTACCAATTAATACCTTTTCTTGAAGCAAAATTGGGTGCAGACTCTTTATTGTTTTATATTACCAGCGGAGTCGTCCAAGGTCTTGCCGGAGGTATTGCAATTGTTTTACCTTACCTTTTTCCTTTTTTACTCGGTTTGGCTTTTCTGGAAGATGTGGGTTATTTACCCAGGATTGCTTTCTTTATGGATACCTTTCTCCATCGCATTGGCCTCCATGGGAAGGCTATTATCCCTTTGATTTTAGGATATGGATGCACGGTTCCGGCTGTGATGGCCACGCGGATTCTCGAATCAGAAAGGGACCGTTTTATTGCTTCAGTATTAACAACCATGATTCCTTGTGCTGCTCGTATGACTATTATTTTTGGTTTAGTTGCTTTTTATCTTGGACCAGAAGCCGCTTTTTTTGTTTATATACTAAATATTATAGTTCTGGCTATTTCCGGGAAGATTCTTTCTAGTTTGATGCCGGAAATTACTCCGGGAATGATAATGGAAATACCGTCATATCATGTCCCCTCATTTAAAGTATTATTATCAAAAGTATGGTTAAGGATGAAAGAATTTATTGTCATCGCCTGGCCACTATTGATTATTGGAAGTGCTGCACTAAGCTTATTAAAATACTGGAATGCCGAATCTTTTGTCAATCAGCTGATTTCTCCGATTACCCTATTGCTGGGATTACCGGTAGCAGTGGGAACAACTTTAATCTTTGGTGTGCTTAGGAAAGAACTATCAATGATAATGTTGGTCCAGGCTCTGGGTGTCACTGATGTCAGTACAGTAATGAGTGGTACCCAAATTATGACTTTTACCATTTTTGTTCTTTTTTATATACCCTGCCTGGCAACAATTGCCGTGTTAATTAAAGAAATTGGTAGCAAAAGAACAGTATTTGCCATTATCTTTACTTTCTTTATTGCTATTATCTTGGCTACCCTAACTCGTTTGATTTATTGATGATTTTAGCAAAATAGTTAATTAATCTTCTGGTTTGTGGCGCTGACTGGTATAAGCCATTTCTTTATCTAGAAAATAACTTATCACAGACCTGATGATTACTATACTGCCTAAAATAGCAATTTCCTCCAGAGAGGTATGGCTGATAGTTAGGATAATATCAGCCGCAATCATAAATTCCAATCCTAGTAACAGATAAGAACCAAAACGGTGGCGTAGAATAGCACGTTTATAATGAGTTTCTTTGCCTTTAAAACGTGATACTTCCAATCTGATTAAATTTAAGAAGGCAATGATTACTCCCCAGCAGATAATAATCACTGCCGCAATACCAACGATAGTCGAAATATAACTAATCATAGTAGTCAAGAACACAGTTTTTAGCATTTAATTCTCCTTTATCTTAAAAAATGAATGAACAAAACTATGATTATCATTTTAGGCAGTTCTAGTTTATTTTTCAATAGAAAAAATTCTATCTATCCCCTTATAAATGAAGTATGTTATAATGAATAACAAAAGATTTATGGTTTATTTAGGAGTAATGTGGATTCGGAACGTAAGACCCTGAGAAAAAAAATAGATCTGTCTCCTAATCAGGTATTGGTTTTAGTGTTTTTATCCACCATATTTATTGGGGCTTATTTACTGCACCTTGATGTAGCTTCCACTGGAAAAGAACCCATAAAGTGGATTGATGCATTATTTACAGCTACCTCAGCTACCTGTGTTACGGGTTTAATTGTAGTTGATACCGGTAGTGATTTTTCTCTTTTTGGGCAATGGGTTATTCTTATCCTTTTTCAAATTGGTGGATTGGGTATCATGACATTTTCAACCATGTTTGCTTTCCTCCTGGGGAAAAAAATTTCTCTTCGACAGCGACTTATTATTCAGGAATCATTAAATCAGTTTTCTATTGGCGGATTAGTTCGTTTGGCCAAATATATTATATTATTTACCCTGGCCTTTGAAGGATTAGGAACAATTTTTTTGTATTTAAATTGGCATCAGCTAAACAGTACCCATTCCTCGCTTTTTCTTTCTTTTTTCCATGCCGTTTCTGCCTTTTGTAATGCCGGATTTTCCTTATTTAGTGACAGCTTGCAAACATATACCTCTAATACGGGAATCAATATTATCTTCCTTATCTTAATTATTTTCGGAGGGATTGGCTTTCTGGTGCTGGTCGAATTTTATGAATATCCCAAGCATAAAAGATTATCATTACACAGTAAGCTGGTTATTGTAACGACCATAATTCTTTTGTTTTTAGGAACTGTTGGAATTCTTTTTTTGGAAAATCAAAACTTGGATACTCTTCAACCATATCCACTTAAAGGCAGGTTGTTAAGTTCTTTTTTTCAGTCTGCTACTGCCAGGACAGCGGGTTTTAATACAATTTCCATAGGGCTGATGAGTAATGCAACCTTATTTCTTCTGATTATACTTATGTTCATAGGTGCATCTCCAACTTCAACTGGCGGAGGTATCAAAACAACTACATTTTGCATATTGGTTTTGCGGATGTATTATACTTTGAAAGGAAGAAATAATCTCTATCTCTACCAGCGGCAAATAGCAGATGATATTGTGAATAAGGCCTGGGTGATATTAATGCTGTCTATGAGCTGGATAGTGGCAATGATTTTATTTTTATCCTATTTTGAGAGTTTTGATTTTATCGAACTTTTTTTTGAAATAATTTCTGCATTCGGAACAGTTGGCTTATCTACAGGGATAACCAGTTCACTTTCATTGCCTGGAAAAGTAATTATAATTTTAACTATGTTTTTCGGTAGACTGGGACCCCTTGCTTTAGCCTTGTCATTAATTATAAACAGACAGGAAGAATCAATTCAATATCCCAAAGATCGTGTTATGGTGGGATAGAATTGAAAGGTATTTTATCTTATAGAAGGGAAATGGAACAAAATGAAACAATTTGTGGTTTTTGGTTTAGGAAGTTTTGGATCAGCCTTGGCCAGGGAAATAATTGAGTTAGGACATGAAGTTTTAGGTGTTGACAATGATGAGGAAAAGGTCGACATGCTGAAGGATGTTTTAACCAAGGTTGTTAAAGTTGATATTACTGATGAAAAAGTGTTAAATGAATTGGGTGTAAAGAATTTTGATGCCGCCATTGTTAGTCTGGGGACAGATTTGGAATCAAGCATTCTCATTACTATTATGTTGAAAGAAATCGGTGTGAAACATGTGATTACCAAAGCAAATACTGCCTTACACGGAAAAGTGCTGGAAAAAATAGGTTCAGACCGGGTAGTTTACCCGGAAAGAGATGAAGGAATTCGAATTGCCCGAAGTTTAATTATGCCCAATGTGAAAAACCAGATGGAATTATCGCAGCGTTATAGTCTAATTGAAATAGCTGCTCTTCCGGAGTTTCAAGAGAAAACATTAGCAGAGTTGGATCTACCGGGAAAATATGGTGTAACCTTGCTGGCTATTCGCCGGGGGAATCACTTTACTTTTTCGCCTACCCCTAAACATACCATTACTGAAAATGAAAATCTAATCTTAGTAGGAGAAAATAAAAAAATTGATCAATTAATCACTAAACATAAAGCTTCTAAGAAGAATAAATAATAGAAGTTCTCTGGAAAAGATATTTGTACTTTCAACTTCACAGCCAATTTTTCTTCTTGAAGAAAAAATACATACCTATTCCAACAATAAACATAACAGAAAGAGTAGCAGGATAAGCCCATTTCCAGGACAGTTCCGGCATATATTCAAAATTCATTCCGTAAATACCGGCAAGGAAGGTCAACGGGATGAAAATGGTAGCGATAATAGTTAATACTTTCATAACTTCATTCATTTTATTGCTTACACTGGATAGGTAAATATCCAGTAATCCTGAAACCATATCCCTTAACGCTTCTACTGTTTCAATGACCTGAATTGTATGGTCGTAGACATCGCGTAAAAATAATTTGGTATTTTTCTGAATCAATTTAGATTCATCTTTTTCTAATTTATTAATTATTTCTCTGAGAGGCCAGACTGCATTTCTTAAAAATATTAAGTTTCTTTTACCCTGGTGAACGACCCGAAGATTTTCCGGAGACGGTTGCTTAATCAGGGCATCTTCTAATAATTCTGTTTTATCTCCTAATTTTTCCAGAATGAGAAAATATTGGTCAACGATAGAATCAAGTAGTGAATAAACAAGATAATCGGCACCACTTTTTCTTATTTTACTAGTTTTCTTTTTAATCCTTTCTCGAACTGAGTTAAAAACATCGCCTTCTCTTTCCTGAAAGGATAGGACTGTATGGTCAGTTAAGATAAGGCTTATATGCTCAATAGCAATTTCTTGTTCAGCCTCATCCCAATAAAACATCTTTAGCGCAATAAAAATATAACCCGGAAAGTAATCTATTTTTGGCCTCTGTGAAGTGTTCATTATATCTTCCAGTGTCAAAGGATGTATCTGGAAGGAATGACCAATTTGTTCGATAATATCGGCTTGATGAATACCATCGATATTGATCCAGGTAATAGTTGGTTTTTCCTGGTAAGCACAACATTCTTCGATGCTTTCCACTGTTTTTTCTTCTAACTGATTAGAAGAATAATCAATTATAGAGATTTTCGGTTTCTCCATTAACCTTTCGCCGATATGAACGAGTGTTCCTGGAGTTAAGCCTGCTGACTTGCTTTTTTTCTTGAAAATTTTTTTCAATGTAAATATTCCTCCACATTAGGCTTGCTTGAGTGATTTATTATTGTTCTCCTTCATTATCTGTGGTAGATTGTTTGTTTATTTGCCTATTTTTCTTTTCCTGCTCAGAAGTAGAACGTGTTCTTCTAATTCGTGTTAAGGTATTAAACAGGAAGCTGGTAACCAATCCCGCGATAAAGGTAATTATAAGAATTAATGCTAAAGAGCTTTCTACTCGCCAAACAAGAAAACTAACTGTAACCGGTACAGCATTCTGCAAGGCAAATATAACAGCTAACACGGCAATGAAAGCCGCAATAAACAAGTATAACTGCACAATATCCTCCTTTTTAATAATATATTAATTTCCTTTCTCTTTGGATAGAAAAAGAGTTTGCGTGGGATAAGCAAACTCAATTCCTCGTTTTT
>CAZPII010000028.1:0-13279 GCA_964586485.1 uncultured Atribacterota bacterium
ACTTATGCTGGGTTGTTGCGTTTTCATATAATAAATATTCTATATTCCAATGTGCAATATTACAATATTATTTGCTATTATACAAATATTTATGAATATATATTCCGTATCGGAATATGGAATATATAAAGCGCGTTTCCACCGATATCGCCTGCCCCCGAAACCACATTTTACGATTAAACCCATATCAAAAACCACATGTACCTGTTTCACAAACAACCACAACCCTATTCCCCGGATTCGTATTGTTTGAGGGTGGTGGGGGATTTGATTTTTCATTCGCTGAAGGTAGCTTTGCTCGTCCTGTTGGAAAGTTCAGCGTCTATAAGAATAGTTTTAATGTTTTGCCGAGGGTCATTGGTTATGTGTTGAATTCATGATAGTTTAACTGAATTGTTCGTATTCATAGTTAACATCAGTAATTCGATACTGAAAAGTTTCAACTGCTTCTAATTTCATATCCTTAAATATAACAAAGTTATGGCCACTTGCTATTGAACTCTTGTAAATGATACCATGGAATCCGATATGTTTTAATAATTCGCACAGGTATTGACTGGACAAATATTCTAAATTTGCTTCTCTTGGAATAATTGGTTTAGAAAGTTCATTTCCTAACAAAGTCAAAAAAGGCATGTTTTTGTAAATTAGTTCCAGTTCATCTTCTTCATTCAATTCAAACGGACTAATTGTACTTTGAGGGTTACGTAAATCGGCAAGTTCTAAATCATTTTTCATTTGAAATTCAGCGATTGTAAATTCTTCTTTTTTGTGCCCCCTGAGTTCTGATATAGCTGTTTCAATTGTTGATGCGAGATATAAGTAGGGAATCCCTATTGGATTGGCACGCCCGTTTAAAACCAATTTTTCGGGCGGTTTCCCCATATTTTTTAATTCAATTGGCGAATCTGAATTGTTCTTCCTGGCTCTGTAAAAATTTTGTGCCCCCTTTTTAATATTTACGCCAATATATTTACCGAAAGGTTCAATTTGGTCAATTGTTGGGGCGTTATCTGGGAAAAACCTATTGTTATGCTTCAACTCTTCTCTGAACTTTTCCCATTGTTCAATGTTTTTCTGTTCTTTTGAAAAGACAGGGAGATACTTTCTCTTTAAAAGGTTACTATCCCCGGATATTTCTTGTAAAAGTTTTTGCTGAATTTCGCTTTCCTTAATTCTAAATATTGACCAATCTTCTTCAATCAGGTTATTCAACGGTTTACCTTTCTCATTTTTTTCATATAGATTTATAAGGGGGTCAAAGCGATCTATTAATTCTCCGGCTTCAATCAGATTAATATTTTCTGTTTTACAATAAGAACATGTGCCGGTTTGGTTGCTTACAGCACGTATATGGTCTTGCAAAAAGGAATCTGAAAAACAATTTGGACAGCAATTCATATATTAACTTCTTTTTAGAAAATCTGCAATTAATTCAACATGGTGCTGCATGGAAAGTTTTTTCACATACCCTAACCCCGGGAAGTGTTGTTTTTCATATAATGCCTGATATTCTTCAGATGCTTTCGACTTAAAAATAGATGAATCGGGTTTATCAATTTCCTCGATAAGTTTTTCTAAAGCTTCTAAAAATTTTCCCCCAGGATCTGTTGGTGAATCAGTTTGATCAGATATGAAATGATAAATAAACATATCATTCTCTTCAGCTAGATAGGTTAAATGAATGGCAACTGCGTAAGCTGGTCCGCCGGTTTCTCTATAATCATCTCCCACTATTAAAAAGTCTCCAAAACCATCCATCCTTTCATCAGTATAGGTAATATGTAAATCTGAAAAATGTTCGCTTCTCGGGTACAATGAATTTTTCTTTTGGGGTTTAAATCCATCCCGAATTAATATTCTGTGGGTATCTTCAGTTTTGAAATTTCGCTGATATAATTTACCTGCAAAACCATCAATAAAAATATGCCTTTGTATTGTTGAATAACTACTTATTGCATTGGCTAATTCTTTTCCTTTTGTAAATCCATAATGAATAATAGAAAAATTGAAAGAGTTATGTTCTTTTAACAATCCAGTTAAATCTGAAATATTAGAGTCTGCCTTTAAAATATAGCCAATACACACATTGCTATAATCATGAATACTATCCAGAAACAAATCGTTTATTATTTTTTCACTATTGACAGGATTATTGCCGGATTTAGGATTTACTACAAGGGTACATTCAAGCCCTTCATTATTCAGGACTTTTAAAGCCCTGTTGAGCGCCTTAAAATCTTCTTTTACGGGTTCAATTATTGGATGTATGTTGTTTTCTTTTAGAAGTTTGGCATTTTCTCTTAATAGTATCAATTCAAACTGTTTTCCTCGTAAAAAAGGGTAATACATTATGTTTCCTCCTAAAACGTTTATGAATAAAGGATCGAATGAACCTTATTATTGAGTAGATTTTCCAGGTTTTGCATTTTCTTTTTTTGTCCGCTGATACTTAATGCATAGGCTGACAAAGAATCCGGTGTCTTTTCGATAAATTGATTAATATAGGGTGAATGGTCCCTTTGTTTTAATGTGTTAATTGTTAAATCATGTAAAGCCTCAAGCGGTATCTCACAATACATTTTCTTGCAAATTTTGTGAATTTTGGTATTTGGAACATCCGGAATATAGCCATAATGCGCTTTAATGATTTTTGTGTATTCGCTTTTCCTCAGAGAATCAAACAATATGGACGGTTTGATATGTGCTTTATTTGATTTTGCTTTACGAATGGTTGATATCGTGTTTTTTTCGGTTAGCGCCAATATCCCCGTTTTTTCAGGAACAAGGGCCTTTACTTTTTCAGCCTGAGAGAAGGTTGTAATTACATTGATGTAATCAAACACCTGAAAGTAAGAATTGATTTGATCTTTTAAGCGGTTAAAGGAATCGTATGCTGATTTAATTTCATAAACGGTGGAATCGCCATTTAGAATAACGACATCCGCCTTATTTTTACCAACCCTAAATTCTGTAAGCATCTTTGATGTTCTGAGCGAATGACGACCCAGTAAAATTTTATTGGCTATTGCATTTTTATAGACATATTCATTGCGGTAGTATTCATTAAGTAAACTGTAAACATAATCGAAAAAGCTATTTAATGTTAAAGAAGAATCAAAATCATTTTCTAAGCCACTGTTGGAATAAACTTCAGCCAAATAATCTGATTGACCGTATAAAGCAAGAGGATCCATTACGGAAGGGGTAAATATGCGGCTTAAAGCGGATAAGTAATTTTTATTTATGGTATTTGTTGTATTCATAATCGTGGCTTTAATAAGCTATATTTCAAATATATAATAATATTTTCGATTAATCTAGTTTACAAATACGATTTATTCCTTCCAATTTCATGTAATCAGCAATTTCTGCTTCCGATAGGGAGGATTTGCCTTCTTCGTTTTTCCCAAACAATAAATAAACACCGGGATTTTGCAGTTCCTCCCGATCATTGCTGTCTTTAATTTTTATACGTGGTATTTTATAGGCTTTGCCTGTCCAGTTGGATAGCTCACCGGTGATCCGCCCGTTGGGTTCACCGTCTATGAGGAATAGTTTTATGGTTTTGGGGAGGGTCATTGATTTTAAAAAAATATGTATATAAATTTAATCTTCTGTTTCTTCATTTGTATCATCATCCATTAACCCTTTTTCTATAAGTGCCGTTTTACGATCTTCATCCCATTCTCCAATGTGATCGTTATTATTTATTAGATCTTTTATTTTCGTTAATTTTTCTTCTGACATCTTTTCATATATTTGTAATAATAAATCTATACCAATATAATTCTCATTCACTTTTTTATCCTTTTCTAAACATTTCTTAATAATCTCAACTGTATGATCTATTAAATCAGTATTGTCTATTACAACAAATAAATCTGTAATATTAAAATATTGATCAACGTCTACCATGGATTCAAGTTGATATTTTATGTATTTAATAATTGGCAACTGGAAGTTATCATTAAATTCTGATTCTGATAGCGAATTGTGTATTATTCCAAGGTATTTAAACCCTAAATCAGGTTTTTGTTTATATAAATTAATGAAACTATTTTTATAATCTTTAAGCTTACCAGAATATGATTGTATATCAAAATTATCCGCTAAATATTTTAATTTATCGCTATTATCAACATTATTATCCTTAAGTTCTTCTACTATATCGTCCAGAATAAATTCACCTAATTTTTGTTTATCTATATCAATATTGTTCTGCTTAGCATAATACAAATAATTATTTATAAAGTTAATTTCAATTTCCCCTTTCTCAAAAACGTTTTCATAATTCTTATATAAATCCTTATCTTCCTCTGCCAACTTATTACAAAAAGCTTCATTTGTTTCGTTACTAGCTACTATAGTGCTTTTTACATTTTCTAACTTTATTATTTCTGGTGTATATCTTAGATTTTCATTAAAATAAGTTACATAATCACCATTGACTAAAATAAATTTATTATATAAGTCATTAAGCTTATTATCAATTGTTTCAACATCCAAGTCGGTAAAACAAGCTATTTTAAACCAAAAGTCTATTGCTCTTTTGATGTGTTTTTGGTTATTATTACTATGTTGAAATATTTTAGTAGTAAGTTTGGTTAATTGATTTAAAAAAGGTTTGATGTTCTCATCTTCAACAAAATTAATATGTATTCTTTCCAATAAACTATAATTTTCTTGAATTGTTTGCCAATTTTGATTTAGTACTTGCTGATTATTAATTTTTGATTGTAAATCTTTTATTCTTTGTATAAATTTTTGTGCCAAAACGGCACCATATTCTTTAGGAATATCCGTATATCCCCAATACTCTAATATTTTTATAGAATTAGAATCAAGGTCATTAATTAGGTGATCTAATACACTATGAGGTAAATAATTATATTTTTTGTTTGCATGTATTATTTTTAATAAACCATTTAAGTAAGCATTATCCTTTTTATAATTTTGAAAAAGTCTTTCGATAATATCATTTAAAATAAATGTGACATCCGAGTTAATTAATGTTTTGAATATTTCAGTATAATGTTCTTGATCAGATTCTTCTTCATTTAATGGTTTCTTTAAGTATTCTGAAAAAGTTGGTATAATTAGTTCAAGTTCTTGTTTTATGTATTCTTCATTTAAGGTATGAATTATATCTTTAAATATATTTTCTTCATTTAATGAATAAATTAACTCGTTACTGTTAATAGTTGCACGATTATAGTTCAACCAAAACTCGGATACCAGGTTTTTATATTTTGGATGTTCTTTATTTTCATTAATTAGTAAAGCCCATGTAATGAAAGAATTCAAAGCATATAATTCTTGTGATTTTGAATTCTTTATAAACTCGTTTTTTAATACAGTATACGTTTCATCATTTATTTCAATATCCGTTTCTTTATTTCTCAATTTCTCTGCAATTATATTTGATTTTTCACTTTCTTTAAAATGGATATATTCGATAAATGATTCTCTTTTGATAGCTCTAATATAAAAGGTTACTTTATCTAAAAAATCTTTTATTTCTTTTCGCCTATTAGATTCAATACCATAAGCTTCAAGACGCTTTATTGCTCCCTTTTGATCGTGCACATAATCTAAAAAGAATGTGTGATCCGTTGCTAAATATTCCTCAAATACACTCCATTTTTGTTTAATGGCAATCATTAAAGTAAATAAAATTATGTTATCTATTAATTCTTTTCTGGAATTCATTGCTAATTGAAAGTAGGCCGAATAATCATTTAAAAACCGTTTTATGTTTCTAGGGCTTTCACCTTTATAAGCATAATATAAGATCTGGGTTATTACCTCAATATCTTTATCTCCTATTTGATCCTGAAAATCTATTTTATTAAGTTGTTCTTTAATATATTTATCTCTGTCAACTTCCTTTAAAGGAGGGATTCTTATATACGTCTGAAATATTTTATCTATAAATTCTTCAGCAAATTGTCTTTTAAAGTTAGTTCCACTTTTATTTGAAAGATCAATTGTTTCTTTATCTAAAGGTTCATTTCTTGAAAAATTTGCCTCTTCTGCAATAAATTTTTTTATAGCTTCATCATCACATGGTATAATATACATGCAATTTTCTATATCCATAAAGGTTTTAATAGTAGATAATGTATTATATGCTGTATCCGGATCACACCTATCAACATTATCAAAAACAATTACGAATTTATTGTCTTTATTCTCAGTACTATTTTTAACTTTATTTAGCATATCCTTAAAAATTCCTTCAAATTGCTCTGGAGAAAAATTTGCTTTCTCGGTGAAATTTTTTACAGTATTTTTGAAGAAAATCAGTCTTCCAATATCTTTTAAAGGCTTTTGAAGCAATTTGCTAAATATTGCACCAACGCCAATAAAACCAGTAAATGCAGAAATGCCACTTAAAATTGGATTTAATATTTTATACCAATTTGCGGATTGGATTGATTCTGGCACCAATTGTAATATAATAAAGATAAATAGGAGTAAAAATAAAATTAAAAGAGGCCTTCTGTATTTACTACAGAGCTTTTTTAAAGCAGACCTATATTCTTCGGGATCTAATTCCGATTCACTTTCAAAAGCTTCGTCATAATATAAAATATCATTTAGAGCTTTGTTATTATTGTTTTTATATCCATTTTTAAACTTTTCATATCTGTTTTCTTCTTGATCTTTGTTTACTTTATATAGCGTTTTCAATTGCTTATCTAAGTCAAATAAAATGCTTCTCAATAACGGATATTCAGAGTATTTCCAAACATCAATATATAAATAGGTTATATCTGCACATCTATTTTCATTTATCTTATCTTTTAACCTATGTGTAATGTATGTTTTTCCTGATCCCCACTTACCAAACAAACCAATTGTGAAAGAACTTTCCATTAAATCATGTTTTTGGATGATATCAAAGATTGTATCCGCAATTTGACTATGAATTTTGAATGAATCTTCTTCTGGGGCTTTTGCAGAATCACTCAAGAAAATTTTCTTGTCATTTGTCATTTTATCAGTTTTTGATTTGCTCCTGTAATTTATAAAATATTATACTGAATGTAAATTCTTAATATTAAACTTTTTAAATAAGATATCCATCTCAACTCTCAAACGCTTCTCGCAACACCACTTGCATCAGCTTATCCGCATATTGTCTGTTCCTCTCTGTATTACTTTCTAAATTATCACTATCATTCATTATTTTGTCAAGTTTTTCTGATATTATTTTTTGTTCAGAAACAGTTGGAAGTCCAATAGGGATATATTTTAATTTATCTTGTGATATATTAGGGAAAGTAGAACCTCTCCCTAATCCAAATATATTATCTCTTGCGTGAATAATAAAATAATGAATGAACCTGTAAAATTCAAAAAGGGGGCGTATTGCAGCGACTCCTCTGCCAATACAACTATTATAACCTGCAATATTCGTTCTGCCTGTAGTAGACCCTCTTACACAAACCAATAAATCCCCTTCTTTACAAACTTTTGTCGGTTCAGTGGTAAACTTTTTTATTATTGTTTTGTCAAAAGGGTTATTACCTCCAAATTCTACAGGTCCATTTACCAAAGGGATCCCTTTCCCTTCGGTATTATATGATGACCCTTTAGGACTTTGTCCCATCATTATATAATTTACCTCCCCCAATCGACACCAAACCCAACCTTTCGGCAGCTCAAACGGTTTTTCATCCTCTTTGATGGGTGGTAAGGGTTTTCCCTTTTTGATTTTGCCTTCTTTCACCAGCCTTTCCTTTTCGGCTTTGATGCGTTTCAGGAGTTCGGAGGCGGGTTCTACATTGGGGTTTTGCCGGCGCCATTCTTCGGTGAGCTTGCCCTGGATGGCTTCCTGCAATATCTGCTGGCGGAGCTTTTGGATGTAGGTTTGTTGTTTGATGAATATTTTATTTGATTCTTTATCAAAATTATAAATTGAAAAATATTTTTGTAATTTATTTTTTAATCCATTAACAAAAAAATTCGGCAGCTTTAGATTGTTGTTTTGAATTTCATATAAGTAATCAATAATTTTTCTTTGAATATCTAGAGGTGGTATTGGGACTTTAGTTTTTTTTATAACTGTTTGACTGATATTTGGCTGAGCTCCGCCTTTGCTAATTTGAAGATAGTTTAATCTTTCTTGTCTAAAAAACCAGAAAAGATATTTTGATAACACCTCATTCTCATTTGGGAAAATTGCACAAACAGCTTGATTCGTTGTAGTTTCTTTCCCCAGAATACCGCATTTGCCGGCCGTAGCACCATACATGGCTACTACTAACGTAGCTTTAGGTAATAGTTTGGCTGAGGAGTTTTTTAAACCCTCTTCTGTAATAGTTTCGCTAATATCATAAATAATATTATCATTCAATTCACCCGACTTCAACCAGGGAATATTACCATTAAAATACTCAGGAATGCTCCTGTTGGGTGTAGAACCACTTGAAGTCTTAGCAAATTCATTAACCTTTTTGACAGGATATTTTTTTAATAAATGGTCAAATATGATTTTTGCAATACCAACACTTAAATTGGCTTTTCTATAAAAGTCTATATTATTCATTTTGCACCAATTTCTTCTTCTAATTTTATTAAAATAGAATTAAAATCAATGTTTGTTTTTTTGATTTTTTCTAAGAGCTCTTTACTTGAATATTCCTTTTGTTCCTCTTTTTTGATCGGATTTTTAATATCCAGATCATACCCTCTTTCTTTTATCTCATCAATAGAAACCTTCCACACATTTCCATTCGCTTCCCGGTTGTTCCACCATTTTTTAATCGGGTTGAATTCTTCCAGCCGGATCGGCTTGGTTTTGGAGTAGGATTTTTGTCCTTCGGGAAGTTTGTGTCCATAGTACCATACCTCTTTGGTGGGTTTCCCTTTCTCAAAAAACAGGATGTTGGTGGCTACACTGGCGTAGGGCTGAAATACACTGTTTGGCAGCCGTATAACCGTATGCAGGTTGCAGGTTTCCAACAGGTTTTGGCGGATACGTTGTTTTACACCTTCGCCTGTAAGGGAACCATCCGGCAGGATAATGGCTGCCCGCCCGCCTTCTTTCAGGTAACGGATCATTTGCAGTACAAAGAGATCGGCGCTTTCTGTGGTTCGGAATTTCAGGGGGAAGTTGGTTTCCACGCCATCGGCCACAGATGCTCCAAAGGGAGGATTGGCCAGGATTACATCTACCTGGTGTTTTTTCTTTATGGAAGTGTATTCCCGGTCCAGCGAGTCGGTATAAACAATGTTGGGTTCGGCTAGGTCATGTAATATCAGATTGGTCGTAGCCAACATATAAGGCAGGGGTTTCAGTTCACTCCCGGTTATGGTTTGTTCCAGTTCTTTTAAATCTTCCGCTTGTTTGATATCTTTCTTGCGTATGTGCTCTATGGCTGAAGTAAGGAATCCGCCGGTTCCGCATGCCGGATCAAAAACCAGCTCGCCCAGGCGTGGATGAATCATTTCTGTCATGAATTCCGTGAGGGCTCTTGGTGTGTAAAACTCACCGGAATGCTTCGCGCTTTGCAGGTCTTTCAGTATCTTTTCATAGATATCGCCAAACAAGTGCCTGTCCTGCGACTTGTTAAAATTAATCTGGTTGATCTCGTTCACCACTTGCCGGATGATGGTGCCGTTTTTCATGTAATTGTTGTTGTCGGAAAAAACGTTGTGGACAATGGCTACTTTCTGGTCGCCGGTTGTAATATCCAAATTGCGTAATTTCGGGAATAACTTGTTGTTAATAAACTTCTCCATCTGTTCGCCTGTGATTCCTTCTTCATCAGCGGCCCAGTTTCTCCATTGCAGTTCCTTCGGTATAACCGGTTTATAATTTTTTTCAAAATTTTCGCGTTCGTATTCTTTGTCATCTAATATTTTCAGAAAAAACATCCAGCCGAGTTGTTCAATTCGCTGGGCATCCCCATTCACACCCGGGTCTTTCCGCATAATGTTCTGTAACTTCTTTACAATGTTTTGTATGTTCTTCATCAGGCTATTGATTTATATATTTCGTTTTCCAGTTCGTGTACAGCTTTTAGGTAATTCTCTTTTCCACCAAATAATTCAATGATCTCCATAGGGGTCCCATGTTCATCAAAAGGGTTGACGCGAAGCACATCCATATCTTCAATGGTCTCAATGCCATAATTGGCGTATTTATCCAGCAATTTCTCCAGTACCTTTCGGGCTTGTTCGCCGTAGCGGGTAAAATAATCCCGCTTTTTCACATTTTCAGCCCTTTCCTTTCGGGTTAACGGTTTTTTATCCCATGCCACATGGCAAATAAGGTCAAACACATCCAGGTCTTTGGGAACGTCTTTTCTCAGGTCTTCTAAAATGATTCCCTGTTCTTCCAGTTCTTCCAAAATAGCCTCTTTGCGTTCTGCCTCCTTCCATTCCGTAAGAAAATCATCTAAGTTCTTGTATGTATTTCGAATGTTTCGCCGGGTATAATCCTTCAGGCTTTCGGTAATAAGCTTCCCATCTTGCCCGATATACTGAATACGTTCGTTCAATATGCTCACATCCACACCTCTGACATAGGTTTTTTTCCTGTGTTCTACAACTATTTCAGGCCCCTCCTCCGGTTCTTCTTCCGGTTCATCGTATCCCTTTGCAAACGGATCATCTTCTTCGGGTTTTTCGGGGGTATTATCTTCAATATCTTCCGGCATTTCTTCATCCTGGGGTACATCTTTTATCATTACAGGTTCACCGTCGAAATCCGGTTCAGCAAACATATCTGTTGATTTTCGACAATCCAGAATCGTAAAAAATGTTTTACCATACTCTTCATTAACCCGTGTTCCGCGTCCGATAATCTGCTTAAATTCGGTCATCGAGTTTATGTTTCGTTCAATGACGATCAGTTTGCATGTTTCGGCATCTATTCCAGTGGTCATGAGTTTAGATGTAGTGGCAATCACCGGATAGGTTTCTTTCGGGTTCGTGAAATTATCCAGCTCCCGTTTCCCTTCCTTTTCATCTCCGGTAATACGCATTACATATTTCGAGTGATCCGCCGTAATATCAGCATTTTCGTTCACCAGTGCCTGTCGCATTCGTTCTGCGTGTTCAATATCCACACAGAAAATAATGGTTTTGCTATACCGGTCCGTTCGTTTTAGAAATTCAGATACCCGTTTCGCCACCAATTTTGTTCGTTCATCAATCACCAGATTCTTTTCAAAATCCTTTTGGTTATAAATGCGGTCATCAATCACCTCTCCATTGATATCTGTTTGACCGCTTTGTGGCCTCCAGCCTTCCAGGTCGACATTAATCCCAACACGGATTACTTTATAAGGTGCAAGAAAACCATCTTCAATGCCTTGCCGGAGGGAATAAGTAAATACCGGTTCACCGAAATACTCAATGTTGGAAACGTATTTGGTTTCCTTGGGTGTGGCTGTCATGCCAATATGTGTAGCAGCGCCAAAATATTCAAGAATCCTTCGCCACTGGTTATCCTCTTTAGCGCTTCCGCGGTGGCACTCATCAATAACAATCAGGTCAAAGAAGTCCGGGCTGAATTCTTTGAACGGGTCTTGTTTGTTTTCATCATATTCCACCAGTTGGTGATATAAGGAAAGATATATTTCGTAAGCTTTGTCAATGGTTCTATGCCTGATTACCGTCATCTTGTTGCCAAAAGGCCGAAAATCTTTTCGCTTGGTTTGGTCGATTAATGCATTGCGATCGGTGAGAAATAAAATTCTTTGCTTCTTTCCTGCTTTCCAAAGGCGGTAGATAATCTGGAAAGCTGTGTAGGTTTTCCCCGTTCCGGTCGCCATAACCAGTAACAGTCGGTTGGCTCCTTTAGCAATATTTTCAATAGCCCGGTTGATAGCCACTTGCTGATAATAGCGGGGCGCTTTTTTAGTAGCCGGGTCGAAATGAAAATCTTCTGCAACAATTTTTTCCTGTTCTTTTGTCTGAATGCCTTTGTAGTTAGTATAAACTTTCCAGAAATGTTCCGGCCCGGGAAAATTATTTAAATCCTTTTGATATTCAATCTCCCCTTTACTTTTTGTTTTGTCATGTATCAGAAAGCCATCGCCGTTAGAACTTATTGCAAGGGGGACATCAATGAGCTCTGCATATTCCAATGCTTGCTGCATGCCATCTCCCAGATTGTGGTTGTTGTCCTTAGCCTCTATCACAGCAATCGGGATACTGTTTTTGTAGTACAGGATATAATCTGCTCTGCGTGGTTTTTTACGCTTTGTTTTGCTGCCCCTAACCACAATTTTACCATTAGTTATTGCCACCTCCTCTTTTAATTGCCGGAATTTATCCCATCCGGAATTTTCAAGGGCAGGGGTGATGTACTTGGTACAAATATCTCTTTCACTAAGGTCATTTTTGTCAGGCATGAGCTACATGGCTTAGTTATATTGAATGGTGAAGTTAATAAAAAATGTTGGAGGTTGTTCAATATCTATTAGTGTAAGTATCGAATAATCATTGATTATAAGATTTTATCAATAACTTATATTTTGCATTTTAACGCAGAAAATCTTTCGGTATATCTTTTTTTAAAACATAAAAACCATCTGTTATTTTAATTATTTCATTAGAAGGTTTTAAATAGAAATAGATACGCGTAATATTATATTTTTTATTTGGGGTTACTTGCTTTTTTTCTAATAGATCTTTACTAACACTAAACTTTTGAACCACATTCCCATTTTTCAGACATTTTAGTATGACAAGGTTCTTAAAGTGAATTGGATTATTTCCATTTTCAACATTCGCATTATTTATACTATATTCTCCATCTTCAATTATTTCATAATTATCAATTTCATTTTCAACTGTTAATGTTTCATCCCATAAATATTTGTGGTTGTTTTCAGTTTCTTTGCCATTATGATATACTTTTGCATTTTCTATATCAAAATCTGGATTAATCAACTTGAATGATACATTTAATTTCATTTAATTAAAACTTTTAGAATTAGTAAAACAAAAACAATAGTTCAAAAATAATATTTATATAGTTTCCAGCGGCTTTTTCTAAACAAGCTGTTTAATTCATACCATTTCTAAATTCCCCAACCTTTTACCAACGCATTAAACCATTTTGTAAGTCATTCATTATTAATTCGGAATCCAATTCTGCCAAATTCTTTATTTTTTACTCTAATTAGGGATTTCAAAAAAATCACCAATTATCAAATACCTGCTTCCAACCTCCCAATCTCCTCCTTCACCCTCCCCGCTATCTCCTTTTCAAACCGTTCCGGCCAGGGGTTTTTATCCATTTTTTTCATGAGGA
>CAZPII010000029.1:0-13190 GCA_964586485.1 uncultured Atribacterota bacterium
ATAAACCAACATCATCTGGTAGAAGATTTATGACCATTTCCACCTTTGAAGATATCACCAGTTCCGAGCCTGATAAGAAGTTGACTAAAGGACAGAGTAGAAAAGCTGGTAGAAATAATCATGGACGAATTATGGTTCGAAGAAAAGGTGGAGGGACAAAAAGGAAATACCGCTTAATTGATTTTTTAAGAGAAAAAGACGGAGTACCGGCGAAAGTGGCTCAGATTGAGTATGATCCTAATCGTTCTTCTAGAATAGCATTATTAAAATATGTGGATGGAGAAAAAAGGTATATAATTTGCCCAGCAAAGTTAAAAGTGGGTGACATTGTAACATCAGGGAAAAAGGCAGAAGTAAATGTCGGGAATACCAAGGCATTAAAAGATATACCGGAAGGAACATTTATTCATAATATTGAAATGACCAAAGGTCATGGAGCTGTACTGGCAAGATCCGCAGGTGCAATAGCCCAGCTTTTAGCAAAAGAAGGTAAATATGCTCATGTTAAATTACCCTCCGGCGAAACGCGATTAATTAATTTGGAATGCTTTGCTACAATAGGCCAGGTGGGTAATCTTAATCACTCTAATATTGATTTAGGTAAAGCCGGGAAAAGTAGATGGAAAGGCAGAAGACCAAAGGTGAGAGGGGTTGCTATGAATCCTGTCGACCACCCGTTAGGAGGCGGTGAAGGAAAATCCGCTGGCGGGCGACATCCTGCATCTCCCGATGGCTTACTTGCTAAAGGGTATAGAACAAGAAAAAAGAAGAAAGATTCTGATAAATATATTGTAAAAAGAAGGACAGATAAATAAGGGGGGATTAACTAAAAAATGTCAAGATCTATTAAAAAAGGTCCATACATAGATGAAAAGCTTTTAAAAAAAATAAGAAATTTAAACCGAAAAAGAAAGAAAGAGCCGATAAAGACCTGGTCCAGAAACTCAACTGTTTTCCCTTTAATGGTAGGTCATACCATTGCTGTTCACGATGGGAAAAAACATGTTCCTATTTATATTACTGAGAATATGGTGGGTCATAAGCTAGGGGAGTTTGCACCTACCCGCCGATTTAAAGGACATGGTTCACACACGGAAAGGTCAACAACAATAAAATAAGTAGCGAGCAAATAGTGCATGTTTTGTAGAAAGACATGATATCAATAGGAGGATTGTTATGGGTGTTAAAGCTATTGGAAGATATATACCGATATCTCCCAGAAAGTGTCGGCGAATGGTTGATATGATCAAGGGAAGAGATACGGGAGCTGCTTTACTACAATTGCAATTTTCACCAAGAAGATCAGCCAAAATAATTTATAAAGTGCTGAAGACTGCAATTGCAAATGCAGAAAATAATCATGATATGAGTGTTGATGAACTGTATATTCATCGAGCTTTTGTTGATGAAGGCCCTACATTAAAGCGTTTTAGAGCCAGAGCTATGGGCAGGGCAACTAAAATCAATAAACGTTCAAGTCATATTACCATAGAATTGGAAGAGAAAGGGGTTGAAAAATAATTGGGACAAAAAGTTCACCCAAAAGGTTTACGAATAGGAATTATTAGAGATTGGGATGTAAAATGGTTTAGTCGGAAAAAATATAGCCAGAATGTTTTTGAAGATTACAAAATTAGAAAATACATTAAGGATAATCTGAAACATGCCGGAATTTCTACAATTAATATTGAGAGGATTGCTAACAGAATTAGAATTACTATTAACTGTGCAAGACCTGGAATCATTATTGGTAGAAAAGGTGTTGAAGTTAATAAATTGAAAGATAGTTTATCCAAGCTTGTTGATGGCGAATTGCAAATTAACATTAAAGAGGTTAAGGTATCGGAAATTGATGCACAACTCGTTGCCGAAGATATTGCCAATCAAATTTTAAGAAGAACTTCGGTTAAAAGAACAATGAAACAATCAGCATCTCGGGCTATAAAGATGAAGGCTGAAGGAATAAAGATTATGATTGCGGGAAGAATTGGTGGAGCTGAAATTGCTCGTACCGAATGGCATATGGAAGGCAGGTTACCACTGCATACCCTGAGAGCAGATATTGATTATGGCTTTGCTGAAGCAAATACAACTTATGGAAAAATTGGTGTAAAAGTATGGATATTTAAAGGAGAAATTCTTCCTAAAAGTAATAACAGTATTGGAAAACCTATTAATAATCCTCAGGAAACCAAACCGCAAGGGGAAGAGGAAACAGAAGGATTAAGGAGGAACAAAGATGCTTCAACCAACTAGAACAAAGTATAGAAAAATGCAAAGAGGTAAGATGAAAGGAACAGCCCAAAAGGGGCATTTGATTTCCTTCGGAGAATATGGTTTGCAAGCATTGGAATCTGCTTGGATTACCAGTGCCCAGATAGAATCTGCTAGAATTGCTGTAACCCACGCTATTAAAAGGGGTGGGAAGGTTTGGATAAGAATTTTTCCACATAAATCAGTTACTAAGACTGCTGCTGAAACAAGAATGGGAAAAGGCAAAGGTTCACCGGAATTCTGGGTTGCTGTTGTTAAACCTGGTACTGTGATATTTGAACTGGGTGGTGTTGGTGAAGAAATTGCCAGAGAAGCAATGAGATTGGCTTCACATAAATTACCAATCAAAACTCGCTTTGTAATGCGAGAAGAACAGGTGGTGGGATAAATTGAAAGCAAGTGAGTTAAGAGATTTATCTATAGAGGAATTAGAGAAAAAATTAACTGATTTAAAAGATGAATTATTTAGTCTACGTTTTCAATCGGTAACTGGCCAGTTAAGCAATTATATGAGGATAAGAGATGTCAAACACGAAATAGCAAGAATAAAAACAGTATTAAGAGAGATTGAATTAAATAAAAGAGACACTAAATCCGAGAGTGTTAAATAATTGAAAATAATAAGGAATAAGGTGATATTAAATGTCAATTTCTACTGAAGCAAAAAGCAGGGTCGGGATTGTAGTGAGCAGTGCTATGGAAAAATCTGTGGTTGTCCAAGTAAGCTATCTGGTTGCTCATAAACTTTATAAAAAAAGAATTAAAAAAAGTTCTAAATTTATGGCTCATGATGAAAAGAATATTTGTGAAGTCGGAGATAAAGTGAAGATTGTTTCTACCAGACCTTTAAGCAAGAGAAAAAGATGGGAAGTTACGGAAATATTACAAAAACGTAAATAATAAAGCTCTGTTTTAATAAAGGGATCAACCTATGATTTGTAAGGGAGTGTGGATAAATTGATACAAATGCAATCAAAACTTTTTGTAGCAGATAATTCTGGTGCAAAAAAAATACAATGTATAAAAGTACTTGGTGGATCTAGAAAAAGATATGCAAGAATTGGTGAGATAATTGTTGCATCCGTTAAAGAGGCCAATGTAGGTGGTGCAGCAAAAAAAGGTGAAGTAGTTAAAGCAGTTATTGTTAGAACCAAGAAAGAAATAGGTCGTCCTGATGGATCATATATTCGATTTGATGACAATGCAGCTGTAATTATAAATAATCAGAATGAACCTATTGGAACAAGAATATTTGGTCCTGTAGCAAGAGAGTTAAGGGAAAAAAAGTTCATGAAAATTATTTCCCTTGCTCCCGAAGTAATTTAGTAGAAGGAAAGGAGACCAGGATATGGCTAAAGCAAAAAAAGCTCTTAAGAAGGGAGACAATGTTCTTGTCATTTGTGGTGAAGATAAAGGGAAAAGTGGAAAGATTATTGATATATTTCCCAAAAAAAATGAGGTTATCATAGAAGGTGTCCGTTTTCTAAAAAAACATATGAAGCCAACACAGAAATCACCACAAGGTGGTATAGTGAGACAAGAGGGTCCCATGCATCTCTCTAATGTTAGTCTGGTATGCAATAAATGTAATAAACCCACAAGCATTAAAAGGGATAAGACAAAAGAAGGGAAAAGGGTACGTGTGTGCAAGAAATGTGGAGAAATAATTGATAAAGTTTAGGAGGTTAACAAGTGATGCCCAGACTAAAGGATAAATACCAGCAGGATATCATACCTGCAATGATGAAAAAATATAATTATAAGAATCAAATGGCAGTTCCTAAAATTGAAAAAGTTGTCATCAATATGGGATTAGGGAAAGCCAGAGAAGATGCTAAAATTGTTGAAGAAGCCACTCAGGTTATAGCGTCCATTACCGGTCAAAAACCTGTTGTTACAAAATCGAGTAAATCTATTTCAAACTTTTCAATAAGGAAGGGCATGCCAGTAGGATGTAAGGTAACTTTAAGGAAAAATAGAATGTACGAATTTTTGGATCGTCTGATTAATGTGGCTATGGCCCGAGTGCGTGATTTTCAAGGTGTCTCTCCGGACTCGTTTGATGGTCGTGGAAATTATACATTAGGAATAAAGGAACAGCTAATATTCCCGGAAATAGATTTTGACAAGGTTAATACAACCTTAGGAATGAATGTTACAATTGCAACTAATGCGAAAAATGATGAAGAAGCAAAAGAGCTCATACGTTTAATTGGAATGCCTTTTAAAAAGGATAAATAACCGTTAAAGAGGAGGATAGAGCGTGGCAAAGAAAGCTTTGATTGCTAAAGCAAATAAAGAGCAAAAATATAAGGTCAGAAAATATAACCGTTGTAATATTTGTGGTAGACCCAGAGGATATATAAGAAAATTTGGTATTTGCCGTATATGTTTTAGAAAAATGGCTCATGATGGTGAATTACCCGGAATTACCAAGTCAAGTTGGTAATTATAATATTACAAATACATTTATTACATATAACTAGATAAGGTAATCTAAATAAAATTATCTGATTGCAAGAGGGGAGGATAGTATATGTCTGTTGTTTCGGATCCAATTGCCGATATGATCACGAGAATAAGAAATGCAAACCGAGCGAGAGGGGAAAGGCTGGAAATACCTTCTTCTAAAATAAAACTAGAAATTGCCAGAATATTAAAAGAAGAAGGATTTATCCGTAATTACCAATATAAGGAAGATAACAAGCAAGGAGTTCTAACTATAATACTAAAGTATTCTGAAAGACAAAGAATTATTACTAACTTAAAAAGAATCAGCAAACCCGGCTTACGAGTTTACGTAAATAAAGATGACATCCCTGAAGTTCTAGGTGGTTTGGGTATTAGTATTGTGTCAACTTCCAAGGGAATTATGACTGGCAAAGAGGCCAAAAAACGCCACTTTGGTGGAGAGGTATTGTGTTATATCTGGTAAATAAATTAAATAAGCAAAGCACATAAAAGGTTTTTATCGGATTAATTAGTCGAGGAGGAAATCATGTCAAGAATCGGTAAGTTGCCCATTCAGATACCGTCAGGGGTATCAGTTGAAATAAAAGATAAAAAAATTAGCGTAAAAAAGAATGATCAGGAATTGCACTTTCAAATTCATCCTGATGTGAAAGTAAAAATTGAAAACGAAAAAATTATTGTTGAAAGAATAAGTGATTTGAGGGTACATCGCTCACTTCATGGCTTAACAAGAAACATGATATCCAATATGGTTAAGGGCATCAGTGAAGGCTTTGAAAAAACTTTGGAAATAAAAGGTGTTGGTTATCGGGCTGATCTTAAAGGAAAAGATTTGGAATTAAGTTTAGGCTTTTCCCATCCTATAAAAATTAAAGCTCCTGAGGGGATTGAGTTTATTGTTGATAAGCAAAAAACTGTTAAAGTAAAAGGAATTGATAAACAGCTAGTTGGTAAAATTGCAGCGGAAATAAGAAATTACCGAAAACCGGAACCTTACAAAGGTAAGGGTGTAAGGTATATAGATGAGCATGTAAGAAGGAAAGTTGGTAAGGCAGGAGCTACGGTTGGTAGTAAATAGTAAAAATTGTTGATATAAACAGAAGGAGGGATACTTCGTAAATATGAAAAACAAGAAGACAAATGCATGGGTTAGAAGGAAAAAGGGTATTAGAAAAAATATCTCTGGTAATAGTGAAAAACCCAGAATAACTGTATTCCGTAGTGCCAAAAATATTTATGCTCAAGTTATAGATGATGAAAAAGAAAATACTTTACTATCATTATCAACCTTAAGCCCTGAAGTAAGAAAAGAAGCAGGTTATGGTGGAAATATAAAAGCTGCGGAAATTACCGGAAAACTGCTGAATAAAAAAATAATGGACAAGGGAATCAAACAGGTCGTTTTTGACAGAAATGGTTATATATTTCATGGGAGAATTAAATCTTTAGCAGATCAAATTAAATTAAAGAAGAAAAATACAAAGAAATAGATAATAAATATGTTAACAAGATTAAAATATAGTACAGCTCGTGAATATTTTTAAAACTATATTTTAAGCTTAAAAATTACAGATTGATAGGAGAGGAGATGAATACGTGCAAAAAATAGTTAATAGAGAACAAGAATTAAAAGAAACCGTTATATTTGTTAACCGAGTTAGTAAAGTTGTTAAGGGTGGAAGAAGATTTGGTTTTGGTGCCATGGTATCAGTGGGTGATGGAAAGGGAAGTGTAGGAATTGGATATGGTAAAGCTAAAGATGTCTCTGATGCTATAAAAAAAGGAGTTACTAAAGCAAAGAAGGATATGTGTAAGATAAAAATCAGAAAAGGTACGATACCTCATACCGTTACTGGTGTTCATAGCGGTGCAAAAGTATTCCTAAGACCAGCTTCTCCTGGTACAGGTGTTATTGCCGGAGGCTCAGTTAGGGCAATTATAGAGGCAGCGGGCATACAGGATATTTTAACCAAATCATTGGGTAGTGACAACAATTTAAATATTGTAAAAGCAACAATGAAAGCTTTGCAAAGTCTTAAAAATGCCAAAGATGTTGCCAGATTAAGGGGTATCTCCGTTGAAAGGATATATAGTTAATTGTTATGTTACTGGAGGTGGATAGAAGAATGAAATTAAATGACTTAAAATCAAATCCTGGTTCAACACGTGCAAAAAAACGCGTAGGAAGAGGTAATGCATCTGGCCATGGTACCACTGCCGGACGAGGTATGAATGGACAAAACAGTCGTTCTGGTGCAAGTATAAGGTCATATTTTGAAGGCGGACAGATGCCTTTGAGCCGAAGGGTTCCTAAACGAGGTTTTAGAAATGTTTTTAAGAAACAACATACAATCATTAACGTAAAAGAATTAAATCGATTTGATAATGATGAGGTTATTACACCTGAAAAATTAGTTGAAGCTGGTATGGTAAAAAAAGTAAGGGATGGAGTAAAGATATTAAGCAATGGGGAAATTACCAAAAAGTTAACCGTAAAAGCACATAGCTTTAGCCAGGGAGCAAAAGATAAAATTGAATCAGCTGGTGGAAAGGTTGAGGTGATATAAGTGCTGGATCAACTTCGTAGCTTATTTAAAATTCCTGATCTAAAAGGTCGACTTCTGTTTACATTAGCTATGCTAATCGTGGTACGTTTGGGAAGCCATATTCCATTACCCGGTATTGATAAACAGGCGTTGGCAAATTTATTTGCACAGGGTGGGATACTTGGCTTTTTTGATCTTTTTGCCGGAGGTGCATTAAGTCGTTTTTCCCTATTTGCATTAGGCATTATGCCATATATTAATGCCTCAATTATTATGTCATTACTACAATCAGTTGTTCCGTTATTTGAACAGTGGGCAAAAGAAGGACAGGAAGGAAGAAGTAAACTAAATAGTGTTACTCGATATGGAACTGTAGTTCTTGGGTTAATTCAGGCTGTAGGAATAAGTGCTTGGTTAGAAAGTCTGCAAGTATTAATGATTACCGGTATACTTTTTCGTCTTTTATTGGTTATTAGCTTGACAGCCGGAACATGTTTTTTAATGTGGCTTGGTGAACAAATTAGTGACTATGGTATCGGTAACGGGATATCAATCATAATATTTGCTGGAATCGTTGCCAGGATTCCGACAGAAATTATCCAAACCTGGAATTTATTAAGGGTTGGAGAAATAAATATTATTTCTGTTACTGGATTATTGATAGTAGTTGTTTTGGTTATTGCTGGTGTTGTAGCTATCCAGCAAGGACAAAGACGTATTCCTGTTCAATATGCTAAACGTGTTATTGGCCGCAGATTATATGGTGGACAGGGTACTCATATTCCATTAAGAGTAAATCAAGCGGGTGTTATACCTATTATTTTTGCATCTGCAATTTTGATATTTCCAGGAACCATTGCACAGTTTTTTCAGGGTTCTGCTTTTATGCAAAAGGTAGCTCAGGCTCTTTCGCCGGGTAGCCCTCTATATTTAACTTTATATGCAATCTTGATTATTATCTTTACTTTTTTCTATACGGCAATTACTTTTAACCCACAAAATATGGCTGATAATATGAAAAGATATGGCGGATTTATTCCCGGTAGAAGACCAGGAAAAGCAACTGCTATGTATATTGACCGTATTATGACTCGAATTACTCTAAGTGGTGCAATATTTTTGGCAATTATTGCAATTCTGCCAAATATATTAATAGAAGTTACCGGAATTACCACTATTTATTTTGGAGGTACTTCTGTACTGATTATGGTTGGTGTTGCTCTGGAAACAGTACAACAAATTGAATCTCATATGTTAATGCGCCATTATGAGGGATTTATAAAAAAATAATATTGATATAATTACTATGGTTTCCATATTTAGTAGAAGAAATTGATTTTGTGGGGTATTTTTTATGATTATTATTTTGCTGGGACCTCCTGGTGCAGGCAAAGGAACTATTGCCGAGGAAATAAAGAAAAATATAGATATTCCCATTATAGCTACCGGAGATATTTTACGCAGCGCTATTCAGAACGAAACTGATCTAGGGAAAGAAGCTCGAAAGTACGTTAATTATGGAAAATTAGTTCCCGATCATTTAATTATAAAAATAATAGAAAGTAAAATACAACAAGAGGATTGCAAGGATGGTTATATATTTGATGGATTCCCGAGAACGATTCAGCAGGCGCAATCACTTGATTTACTGAACAAGCGATTAGGGAAAAAAATTGATCAGGTATTTTACTTTAAGACATCTTATAATGTAATTATTGAAAGATTATCATCCAGAAGAGTTTGTAGTAACTGTGGCAATATTTATAACCTTAGTTATGATCCTCCGATGGTTAAAAATAGATGTGATAAATGTGGTGGAAAATTAATACAAAGGGATGACGATAAAGAGGAGACCATAAGAAAACGGATAGAAGTATATAAAAATGAGACACTTCCCCTGGTAAAATATTATTTAGAAAAAAGTGTATTGACTAAGATTAATGCTGACCAGGAAGTTGAAGAAAGATTTAAAGATGTGTGGAAAAGGTTAAACGAATTAAACCTTACTGAAAAGAAAGTTTAAATGGTTATTATAAAAACAGATAATGAAATTAATCACATTAAGAAAAGTTGCCTATTGACGGCTAATACGTTACAATTTATTACTGAAAAAATAAAACCTGGTATTAAAACAAAATATCTGGATCAAATAGCTGAATCCTTTATTTTACGAAATGGCGGAAAACCCTCTTTTAAGGGTTATGGTTCTGAGAGGAATAAATTTCCGGCAGCGATTTGTACCTCAGTTAATGATGAAATTGTTCATGGAATACCAGGGAACAGGGTATTACAAGAAGGAGATATTATTAGTATTGATATAGGAACGAACCTTAATGGATATTATGGGGATAGTGCCACGACAGTTGGAGTAGGAAAAATAAGTAAAGTTGCTGAAAAACTAATAGAAACAACTAGGAAATGTTTGTTCGCAGGCATAGAAAAGGCAATAAGTGGAAATTTTATTGGGGATATCTCCAGTGCTGTTCAGGCTGTTGCAGAAAAGAATGAATTTTCTGTAGTTAGAGAGTTTGTAGGCCATGGTGTTGGATTAAAAGTCCATGAGGATCCACAGATACCAAACTATGGTAAGCCAAAAACAGGTTTAAAGTTAGAAAAAGGTATGGTGCTCGCGATTGAACCCATGGTTAATCAAGGAGATTATCAAACTATTTGCAGCGAAGATGGCTGGACAGTAAGAACGGAAGATGGTAGTCTATCAGCACACTTTGAGCATACAATTGCTATTTACGAAAATAGGAATGAAATATTAACATTTTTGAATTAACATAAAATTCTAAAATAAAAGTTTTTATTCTTTATTTAAGAATAGGAGATAATTATGATGGGGAAAGAAAAATATGTAGAAATGAAAGGAAAAGTTACCCAGGCTTTACCTAATGCAACCTTTAAAGTAGAATTAGAAAATGGTTGTGAAATACTGGCTCATATATCTGGAAAAATAAGAATGCATTTTATTCGCATATTGCCTGGGGATAAAGTAAAGGTAGAAATATCTCCATATGACTTAAGTCGGGGCAGGATTATATATCGTTTATAGTTAGATTATGGATAATATAAAGAAAAGACCACAAGAGATTCATCCAGATCTAATAATTAATAATACATATTAAAAAGTTTTAGGAGAGGAAAAAACCATATGAAAGTTAGATCATCTGTTAAAAAGATTTGTGAAAATTGCAAAGTGATTCGAAGGCATGGAAAAATAATGGTAATATGCAATAATCCTAAACATAAACAGAAACAGGGAAAATAATTAAGGAGGGAGTTTGTCAATATGGCTAGAATTAGTGGAGTTGATTTACCTAAGAATAAGAACATTGATTGTGCTTTGACATATATTTTTGGTATCGGCTATACGTTGTCTCGAAAGATTCTTTTAGAAGCAGGTATCGATTTCGAGACAAAGGTAAAAGATTTGAAAGATGATGAAGTAAATAAAATTAGGGATATTATCGGCAAGAATTATAAAGTTGAAGGTGAACTGAGGAGTCAGAAAACTGCTGATATTAAGAGATTAATGGAAATTGGTTCTTATCGAGGTTTAAGGCATAAGAGAGGGCTGCCCGTAAGAGGACAGAGAACTAGCACAAATGCTAGAACCAGGAAAGGACCAAAAAAAACTGTTGGTGTTAAAAGAAGTAAAACATAATGAAATAATGAATGATATATTTATTTTATTTAACGAAAGGAGATAAGAGGATTGGTTGCAAAGAAGCAAACAAAAAAAATTCGGAAGAAAAAAGTTAGAAAGAATATATTAAAAGGAGTTGTTCATATACAATCTACCTTTAATAATACAATTGTAGGAATTTCAGATACAGAAGGAAATATTGTTTCTTGGGCTAGTGCAGGTTCTATCGGAAACAAAGGGAGTAAAAAAAGTACCTCTTTTGCTGCCCAAAGAACAGCCGAAGAAGCCGGCAAAAAAGCAATGGACCAGGGAATGAAAGAAATTGATGTATATGTAAAAGGCCCCGGTTCAGGTAGGGAAACGGCTATTCGTTCATTGCAGGCAATTGGCTTTAAGATTAACACAATCCGAGATGTAACTCCAATACCCCATAACGGTTGTAGGCCTCCCAAACAACGGAGAGTTTAGTGTATGTAGTAGCATCGTTTTTATTGAAAATATACAAAATAATTGAATATTAATTATTATATTAGCTGTTAAACATTGAGAAAATTAAGAAATGAGAAAGTTTATCGCAAAAAAGATTATATTAAAAAACCATAAAATAAAAAGAAAAAAGAATTTTACCTAAGGAGGTAATTATGGCTAGATATAGGGGGCCTGTTTGTCGACTTTGTCGAAGACAGGAAACTAAGTTATTTTTAAAAGGTGATCGTTGCTATACTGACAAATGTGCAGTAGAAAGAAAGGCAACACCGCCTGGAAAAAGTGCCAAGAGCAGGAGACCAAGAAAGCTGTCAAATTATGCTATACAGTTGAAGGAAAAGCAAAAAATGAAAGACATGTATGGCTTAATGGAGAAACAATTCAGTAATATATTTGAAAAAGCAGAAAAGAAACACGGAGTAACAGGCGAGAATTTTATCCAATTCCTGGAAAGAAGACTGGACAATGTTGTATTCCGATTAGGTTTTGCTGATTCAAGGGCTAAAGCAAGACAATTAGTTAAGCATTCGCATATTGTAGTAAATGGGAAAAAAGTCAACATTCCTTCATATATGATAGAAATAGATGATACTATTGAAATCAGAGAAAAAAGTCATTCAATTTTGGAATTAAAGGAATTAAAGGAAGGAGAAAAAGAAGTTAATACACCTTCCTGGCTTGAATTAGATACAAAGAGCTTGAAGGGGAAAGTAGTAAAACTTCCCTTAAAAGAGGATGTTTATCTACCTATTGATGAAAAGTTAGTTGTAGAGTTCTATTCTAGATAAAGAAATCATTTAACACTACCGGAAGGAGAGATAGTCAGTTGTTAGATATTAACGATATTAAAATAAAAATTGAAAATTTAACGGATAGTTACGGACGATTTATCATTGAACCATTAGATAGGGGATATGGTACAACGTTAGGTAATTCTCTAAGAAGAGTTTTGTTATCCTCTCTTCCTGGTGCTAGCGCAACTGCTATAAGATTCGAAGGCGTTGTTCATGAATTTTCCACTATTCCCGGGGTAAAAGAAGATGTTAATGAAATTATCCTAAATATAAAAGAAATTGTTTTTAAGATGTATGGCAGTGAATCAGAGGTTCTACATTTGAAGGCAAGCGGCAAGAAAGTAGTTAAAGCCGAAGATATTACTCCCAATATTAATGTTGAGGTGTTAAATCCAAATCAGAAAATTGCTACTTTAAGTAATGATGGTAAGTTGGATATGGAAATTGTTGTCGAACAGGGCACTGCTTATGTTACGGCACCGGAAAATAAAAAGAAAGACCAGGCCATAAATTTTATAAGTATCGATTCTATGTTTTCACCGGTAATCAGGGTTTCTTATGTTATTGAGAAAGCAAGTTCTGCCCAATTCATGAATTGTGAAAAATTGATTATGGATATCCATACCAACAAAAGCACTCTACCTGATGAAGCACTAAGCAAGGCATCTAATATTTTAATAAAATATCTTAAAGTGTTTACAAAATTTTCTCCCGATGAAATGGAATCAGTTGTTGATCAGATTAACGATGAAGAGAGTGAAAATAATGAACAGAAAAAATTGATGGAAAAGAGCATCGAGGAGCTTGATTTCTCTGTTAGATCTTATAACTGTTTAAAAAAATCAAATATTAATACCTTTGGAGAGATTCTTAACAAAACAGAAGAAGAAATTATGGGTATTAAAAATTTAGGTAAAAAATCATTTGAGGAAATCAAAGAAAAAGTGAAAGAGTATGGACTTAGTT
>CAZPII010000030.1:0-13061 GCA_964586485.1 uncultured Atribacterota bacterium
GGTTCCTCCTGCAAAATGCCGTTTTCAATAAGCCTGATTTCCCCGGCACGTTCAGTAACCAGGACTTTATCTTCTGATAAGAATACCAATTCCCAGGGGATGTTCAGATTTTCTACCCATGTTTGAATATCGTATTCATCCGGCTCTGCGTCAAAACGGTCTTCAACTTTCTGCGGAGGTTCACCGACTATCGGGTTACCAAATTCTACCTGATTATCGTTAGCTGAAATAGTCAAGTTGAATAAAAGGCTGATTAATAATACACTAATGAAAAACAAATTGCGCATAAAAAGTTTATAATACATTTTAACCTCCTAATTGTTAAAGATATTGAAAAAACTGCTTATAAATAAATTTTACCATATTTAAAGATAAAAGTTGAAAGGTTTTGGTCTATAATAGAACATAGGATGGAAGCAAGTGTTACCTGATAACTCAAAAAAAGTAAGGAAGTAAGGGAAGGGATTATAAATTATGAGGGTGTGGGATATTAATCCCGGTTATCTTTCTAATCGCAACTTGTTAGGAGAGCATGCAGAAATTCATGCCTTGCATAATATTATTTCCGATAATAAAAAAGGCTATTCAGGACATCCGGAAACAAAAAGGTGGGTGGACAATTTAAACCAGTTGTTTTTTCGTCATAAACTGACTGTAAAAGAAATGATCTTAAGAGAGTTTAAACATAACAGCCCTTTACAATGTCCCGGAAATATTCAGGACAGTAAAAGAAGAGATAATATTTCCTATATTGATTTACCCGCAGAACAATTTATAATATTGCGCAAGAAATATTTAAAAAAAGCCCAAAAAGGACGAATACCTCTCCCAGCAAACGGAGAGGAGTTCTGGGCACACCACAAGTATTCGGTTATGGCCAGAGGGTATCAATACTATAAAGATATTCAAAAATATATGAGAAATCGTCTAATTTACCCTATAGAGCAGGAGAATGTCTTAATAGAAAGAATTCTAAGTTATCTGAAAATGGAGATTTCAGAAAGAGCACTGGACAATGTTATTCTGCATTTATGGGGGTATTACAAAAATAAAACAAGCCAGGAAGAAAAGGAATACTTTTTCAATCTTTCCTATTCACAAAAAAAGATAGATAAGCTTTTCTTGATGGCAAAAAAATATCAGGAACATTATCTTCTTCATTCTACAATTTTTGCAGACTTCTTGCCCGGTAAATAGTTTTTGTTAAATAGAACCTATGCAGACTTTTAGATTATTTTGCTATGATAAATTTTAAAGGCTATGAGGTATAAATTGGCCTAAAAAATCGAATAGAAAGAGAGGTAGATAAGAAAATATGATTGAACTGAGTATATTAACCTGGATAGCTATATTTGCAATTTCTGCTGCTGTTATAAATGGGTTGGGAATATTAACGATCTATAAATATAAAGAATGGGCTGAGAGTGTAAAATCCTATTTTATGTGCTTTGCCGCCGGAGTACTAATTTCAGTTCCCTTAATGTCTGCTTTTCCTGAAGCAGTAGAAAAAAATTCCTCTGCCGGATTTTCTGCTTTATTAGGCTTTTTATTCATGTTTTTCAGCAATAAAATCATCCAGTTCAAAACAAAACAGAAATCACTGGCTTTTGGTATTACCGCTGTGGAGGGGATTGCTATTCACTCATTTGTGGATGGCATAATCTATGCGGTAACCTTCAGTACCAGTATCCTGACCGGCTTTCTAGCAGGAATAGGCCTGGTAATTCATGAATTTGCTGAAGGTATCATAACCTTTTCACTTCTTATTGAAGGAGGGCTTAACAGGAAAAAAGCCCTTTTGTATGCTTTGTTTGTCTCTTCTCTTACAACTCCCTTAGGAGCATTTGTTGCTTATCCTTTTGTTTCCGGGTTAACACCGTCAATTTTAGGTTTAGCTCTGGGCTTTGTGGTAGGAGTGCTCATTTATATTTCAGCTTCACATCTTTTGCCTGAAGCCAGAGGGCATGAGGGCAAACATTCAGTTCTATCCCTTCTGGGAGGAGTTGCCTTAGCTTTATTGATTGTAATTACTAAAGGACATTGACAGTTTAATCAAAGCTGCAGCAAATTAGATTCTAAATGGAGATGATAACAAAAGAAAATACCCAAATATTTTTTCCAATCAATAAAATACAATTGAATTAGAATATTAATTAGGAGTATAATATTGAATAACTTGTTAATATGATTGTTTAATTTATATTTTTATTTTAATATTTTATAAAGTAATTGGTAATTTTTAAAGAAGGTGTGTTATTTTGGAAGAACAAAATACAATAGAAAAACTTATTGAACTCGACAGCAGGGCACTTGAAATAAATAAAAAAAGAAAAAAACAATTAGCAGAAATTACCAGAAGATACAAAGAAGAAGAACAGGAGATAATAAGAAATTACAAAAAACAAATAAAAGAAGAAAGCAAAAAAACTGCCCAAAAGATACTGAATGAAGCTCAACAAGAAATTGAACAGATGAAAACAAAGAATAGAAAAATACTGGAAGGCATGGAACAGGAGTTTGAAAAATCCCTGAAAGAGATTGCCAATGAGATAGTGAAACAAATTTTTCAGCCCAACAGAGGAAATCATGGATAAGTTTACTATCTATGCTGCTATAAATACTAAGATAAGGGTATTATCAAAAGAATTTTTAAAACGAGAAGACTACCTGAATCTGCTTGAGAAAAAATCAGTAGCTGATGCATTTCTCTATTTAAAAGAAAAAAATCCTTCTTATCACAAACTGCTGACAGGAATTAGCCATGAAAATATCAGCAGAAGAGATATAGAAGATATCTTAAAACAGCAAATGATAAAAAATATTGATAAGTTAATCCATTATTTCCGGGATGATTATAAAAAACTTATCCGCTCTCTTTATATGAAATATGAGATAGAGGATTTGAAGGTTCTAGCCAGAACTATTTTTAATAATAAAGAGCCGAAAAGTATAGACCAATCTTTTACCTTTTTAGGTAAGTACAGCCATATTGAACCTGAAAAACTTATTAAATCTGGTACCATCAGGGATTTAATATATTCCTTAGAAGGCTCTGAGTTTTTTGAATTTTTGATACCTCTTATTGACGGAAAAAGAGAAAACCTTTTCCGATTTGAGATGGCATTAGATATGGGATATTTTAACATTATTCAGAATCGAAAGTTGAAAATATCCTCGAAAGACAGGGAATTGCTGAAAAAATGGGAAGGAATGATAGCAGATTTATTTAATATTCAGTGGATATATCGTGGTAAAAAATTTTACAATCTTTTACCGGAAGAGCTTTTAAATTATACTATTAATTTTGGTGATAAATTGACCTTTACAGACCGTAAAAAAATGTGTTATACAAAAAATATGGAAGAATTGTTTAAGATAACAAACAATTCAGTTTATGGTTTTTTATTTAAAGGAGAAGAAATTTCTACAGATATCTATATGGAAAGACGCATAAATAGATATATATATTACAAACTTAGAGATTTAAGCCGCAAATCTCCCTTAAGTATTATTCAGACAATTGAATATGTATGGTTACTGGAATTTGAAATTAGAGATGTAATTTCTATAATCGAGAGTATCAGGTATGCTCTGTCTTCTGAAGAGGCACGGAAATTTCTAGTAAAAATGGCATAAAGTCAAGGAGAAACTGCAAATGACAGTAGAAAAAATGCAAATAATTGGAGTCATAGGCAATAAAAGCCTTTTAGACAAAGTTTTGCGTTTGGTGGTTTTAAATAAAAGCATGCATATGATTAACGCCCTTGCGAGAGTGAATTCAACTGACTTTTTCCTTGCCCCTACTGAAAAGAATATAGAAGCCCTGGAAGAAGAACCATTTTTAAAACCTTGTTCACAAAATAGGGATTTCAATAAAGACGAAGAAATGGTTAAATTATTACAAGATATTTTTAATATAAAACCTCAAATAAAAAAAGAATTCTTAGATCAGGATTATATATATAGTGATTTTATAAAGCAATTTTCAGATATCTATGAAAAGGTAAGTTCTACTGCTGATGAAATTACTGAAAAATCCCGTTTAATTGATAAAAAGAAAGAATACATCAATAACCTGAAATATCTTTCTATTTTTCAGCATTTAGATATTAGTCGGCTAATTAATATGAATTACTTGGTTTTTAGACTAATTAGAATTTCTAGAGAAAATTACGACAAACTAAAGAAAAATTATGAGAATATTCCGGCAGTTATACTGAAGGTAGCTGTGGAAGAAAAATATGTTATAGTTGTTTCTATTACCCCGGAAACCTTAGAAGAGACCTTGGAAAAGATTTTCAGCTCACTAAACTATACAGTTCTTCCTATACCAGAAGAATTCAGCGGGAATGTAGCAGAAATTACCGATCAACTTATCCAAAGTATAGAAAGAGACCAGAAAGAAATAGAAAGTTTGAAAAGATCTCTGGAAGGCTATCGAGAAAAATATAAAGATGAGCTAAAAAAGGGTTACTCCAGATTGGAAATGGAAAAAAGAGTTGAAGAGCTCAAATCAGACATTGCCGAAGGTGAAAAATTGTTTTTTATGTTCGGATTTGTACCAGCAAACAATGTATCTCAATTGAGAAGTGAATTGGAAAAACATTTCGGAAAACGGCTTATTGTTTTAGTCGATAAAGTAAATAAGTCCAGTTCAGGTATCACCCCCCCTACAAAATTGAGCAACATGAGGTTATTTAATCCCTTCGAAACTTTAGTAAAAATGTATGGTACACCGAATTATCAGGAAAAAGATCCAACGGTCTTTTTTGGTTTAACTTACATGATTCTTTTTGGAGCTATGTTTGGTGATGTTGGACAGGGGTTAATCTTTTTTATTATTGGGCTTATTTTAGAATTTATTTGGAAAAAAGGGAATATGGGAGGGATATTAAATAGAATTGGTTTGAGTTCTATTATTTTTGGTTTTCTTTATGGCAGCGTTTTTGGCTCTGAAGAAATCCTGCCTGCCCTGGTCATCAGGCCTATGTCAGATATTAATAGCATGTTGATTGTATCTGTAATTTTTGGTGTGATACTTATACTGACCAGTTATATTTACAATATCATCAATTCCAGTCAGGAAAAGAATATAGAAAAGAGTTTATTTGGGAAAAATGGCCTTGTAGGCTTATCTTTTTACCTATTATTACTATATACAGTATATCAGGGTTTTATTGCTAATAATAATATATTGCCGATATATATTATTATTATGGTCGTACTTCTTCTTTTGATGCTATTTAGAAAACCATTATCACATAAACTAACACATTCTGGTAATCTACTTTTGGGATTTTCGATGAATGATTATATTGAAGAAGGTTTCGGAATCATCGAAACTCTTCTTGCTATGCTATCTAATACTATTTCTTTTTTAAGAATAGGTGCCTTTGCTTTAAACCATGTAGGACTTTATATAGCCTTTCTTGCTTTATCCCAGATGATTAACAGCTCATGGGGAAGCTGGGCAGTCCTGGTATTAGGAAATATTACTATACTTACTTTAGAAGCATTAATTGTTTTTATTCAGGCTTTGAGATTGGAATATTATGAGATGTTTACTAAGTATTATCGTGGAGACGGCATAGAGTATGCTCCCGTGAAAATGAATGATAAAATATTATTTTAATTTTACATATATTTAAAAACGGAGGTTGATTTATAATGTATGCAGTACTATTTATTGCCATAACTATATCAAGCTTAACCATTGCAGCTGGGTTTTATTGTTATCTAACAAAAGACAAAGAAAATACACAAAGAATCCGAAGATTAATTAAGACTTCGGTATTAGCTTATACAGTGCTGATAGCTATTTTTCTCTTTTTCTTGATTCCAAATATTGCCAGAGCCCAAACTAATATGGATTCTTCATCAGGAATGGGGTTTTTAGCAGCAGCCCTTTCAACCGGACTTGCTACTATTGGTGCCGGGTATGCCGTAGGTGTAGTGGGGTCTTCAGCATTAGGAGCTGTTTCAGAAGACCCGAACATTTTAGGTAAAACCCTCATATTTGTAGGTTTGGCAGAGGGTATCGCTATCTATGGGTTAATTGTTTCAATTATGATATTAGGAAGATTGTAGAGGCATATTTCGGATGAAAGTTTTTTTAATTAGTGACAATACCCATACTTTGACCGGAATGAGGTTATCAGGTGTAGAGGGGGTTGTTGTACACGAAAGAGAAGAGATATTACAGGAATTAGAAAAAGTAAAAAAAGAACAAGATATAGGGATCTTACTTATCACTGAACTTTTGATGGAAAGAATCCAGCCGGAACTAGATGAAATGAAGCTTTCCAGTAAACTTCCTATTATTGTTGAAATTCCGGACAGGCATGGGACAAGACGCCCTCCTGATTTTCTCACTAGATATATTAAGGAATCAATTGGAATTAAAATTTGAGGTGAACGGATTATTATGTCAAATACAATAGAAGATAAAATATCCCTTTTTACAAAAGTTATTATAGAACGGATAGAACTTGATTTTAACCGAAAACAGAAAAAACTGGTAGAGTATCATGAAAACCATAAAAAGAATGTTATCAACCAATATGAAGAAAGAAAAATAGTTGCAAGAGAAAAAACTACCAAAGATGCCGAGACCAAAAAACAGCACCTTGTACTAAAAACTAGATCAGATCTCCGTTTGACAGTATTGAAGAAAAAACAGGAGTTTACCGAAAGGGTTACCAGTGAGGTAAAAAAGAGAATCATAACTTTTATCAATACCAATGAATATACTGAATTTTTAGTAAAAGCAATAAAACAGGCATTGTCAACTTTTGCTGAGAAGCAATTTATTATTTTAAATTTTAGTAGAAATGATCTTGAAAACAAGCAGGAGATAATTTTCAAGACTACCAGGAATTTCAGAAATAAAGATACCTTTCAAATTAATACTCTTAATAATCTCCTGGGTGGTTTTTATGTGAAAAGCGGTGATGGAAGGATGGAAATTGATTTTACTATTAATACAATTCTTGAAGAGAGTGATAAGTTGATTGGGAAAATTCTATCTTCCCGGTTAAGTAAGGAGCATTGTAATTAAAATGATTGGACAGGGGAATATTATTTATATTAATGGACCTGTGGTAAAAGCAGATTATATGGAAGATTTTATGGTGCGGGAAATGGTAATGGTAGGTGAAAAAAAACTTATCGGTGAGATTATTTCTCTCGAAAAAGGCCTGGGCACTATACAAGTATATGAAGAAACCACAGGACTCAAAATTGGAGAGAAAATACATGGTACCGGGAAAACCCTTTCCTTAAAATTAGGTCCGGGAATTATCGGAAATATTTTTGATGGCATTGAAAGACCCCTTTCTAAGATTTATCATTCAGGAAATTTATTTATTCCTGAAGGTATAGGCCTTGCTTCAATTGATGAAGAAAAACTTTGGGATGTTGAAATTGTAGTAAAACCGGGGGAACAATTAAGAGCCGGTGAAGTCTTTGCGCAAGTTCAAGAGACAAGCATGATTACCCACAAAATCATGATCCCCTTTGGAATTGGCGGCAAAGTAATAAATGCACTTAAAAACGGTTCTTATAAAATTACAGATACTTTGATTGTTCTTTCGGATGAGAATGGTAAAAAATATGAGCTGAATATGTTTCAGGAATGGCCGGTAAGACAACCCAGACCAACTATTAAAAGAATGCCTATAGCGAAATTATTGGTAACCGGGCAAAGAATTATTGATACCTTTTTCCCTTTAGCCAAGGGCGGGACTGCTGCTATTCCGGGAGGATTTGGTACCGGAAAAACTATCACCCAGCACCAGCTGGCTAAATGGAGTGATGCTGACATTATTGTTTATATCGGTTGTGGTGAACGTGGTAATGAAATGACTGAAGTATTAGAAGATTTCCCAAAACTCAAAGACCCTAAAACAGGAAATCCCTTAATGGACCGCACGGTACTTATTGCTAATACTTCTAATATGCCGGTGGCGGCCAGAGAAGCCTCTATTTATACAGGCATTACCATTGCCGAATACTTCAGGGATATGGGTTACAATGTAGCGGTTATGGCTGATTCCAGCTCTAGATGGGCAGAAGCCCTGAGAGAAATTTCTGGCAGATTAGAAGAGATGCCTGCTGAAGAAGGTTACCCTGCCTATCTCAGCTCAAGATTAGCAGCATTTTATGAACGGGCTGGATATTTCCGTAATCTAAACGATTCCGAAGGTTCAATTACGGTCATTGGATCCGTTTCACCGGCGGGAGGAGATTTTTCAGAACCGGTTACTAAATCTACTAAGAGAATTGTTGGTACCTTTTTAGCTTTAGACCGCGAACTGGCCTATGCCAGGCATTTTCCCTCCATTAACTGGTTATTTTCCTACAGTAATTACCTTACTATGCTGAAAGACTGGTTTAAGGAGAATGTAGCTTCAGATATATTGCAGATAAGATCTGAAATGATGAAGGTTCTGCAGGAGGAAAACAAACTGATGGATATTGTAAAACTGGTAGGAGAAGATGTCCTTCCTGATGATCAGAGAATAATCTTGGAAATAGCCAGAATTATAAAGACCGGTTATTTACAACAAAATGCTTTTCATCCTCAGGATTTATATACAGTTCTTACCCGTCAGTACAGTATGCTGAAAGTTATTGAGAAGCTTTATACCCGGGCAACTTCCTGTATTAAAAAGGGAATTCCTCTTTCTAAAGTGAAAGATGAAGACCTGTTTTCTGATATTGTAATGATGAAATACCAGGAAAGCGGAGAAAAAACCAATCTTTTCCAGGCACTTACTGACAGAATTAATCAATATTATGATCAATTAGAAGACATCTACAAAGAAGGTTTTATAAATGAAAGTTAAATATCTAAAATTAGAAAAAGCAGAAGGCCCCTTAATCATTATGGAACAGGTCCGGGATGCGGTTTATGGTGAAATTGTAGATATACAGTTGCCCGGAAAAGAACACCGAACTGGGCAAGTTGTCCAGATTGACCGCGGTAAAGTGATTATTCAGGTTTTTCAGGGTTCATCAGGTATTTCTTTAAATGATATAAGTGTAAGTTTTTCCGGTAAGCCCTTGGAAATACCTATGTCAAATGAAATCCTAGGAAGAGTATTTAATGGTACAGCCAAACCAATAGATGGTGCCGGAGATATTTATTATACTAAAAGTTATAACATAAATGGTAGACCGATGAACCCGGTAGCCAGACTTTACCCCAGAAACTATATTCAGACCGGAATTTCTTCCATCGATGGCCTTATGACTTTAATCAGGGGACAAAAATTACCAATTTTTTCCGGAGACGGACTTCCTCATAACCAGTTAGCTGCCCAAATTGTAAGACAAGCCAGAATATCAGAGAAGGAATCTGGTAATTTTGCGGTAGTTTTTGCAGCTATGGGTATAAAACATGATGAGACTGATTATTTCCGGAAAGCCTTTGAAGAAGCCGGTGTTATGGATAGAATGGTGATGTTTTTAAATTTAGCTGATGATCCGGTCATGGAAAGAATTATTACCCCCAGGTGTGCACTGGTCGCTGCTGAGCACCTGGCCTTTGAATGTGGTATGCATGTACTGGTAATCATGACTGATATAACTAGCTATTGTGAGGCATTGCGGGAGATTTCTTCAGCAAGAGAAGAGGTCCCTTCCAGAAAGGGATATCCGGGCTATCTCTATTCAGATTTAGCCAGTCTTTATGAGAGAGCGGGAATGTTAAAAGATTCCAAAGGAAGTATCACCCAGATAGCCATTCTTACTATGCCCAATGATGATATTACCCATCCGGTACCAGACTTGACCGGTTATATAACAGAAGGACAAATTGTTTTAAACAGATCATTGTATCAGATGGGAATCTACCCTCCCATTAATATTCTTCCTTCCCTCTCCAGGCTTATGAAAGACGGTATAGGGAAGGAGTACACCCGGGAAGATCATCCGGATGTAGCAAATCAGATATTTTCTTCTTATTCCAGAGTACAAGAAATAAGAGCTTTAGCACAAATTATTGGAGAGGATGAGCTTTCTGAAGTTGACCGTAGATACATGAATTTTGGACGACAGTTTGAAGAAAATTTTGCCAAACAGGATTTTGAAGAATTTCGTGATATTAATCAGACTCTGGAGCTTATGTGGAAACTGCTCAGAATTTTACCTGAAGGGGAATTAGCTAGAATTGATCCTTCTATAGCAAAAAAATATCTCAGGAAGTGATGATTAATGCAGGAAAACATTGCCTCAACCAAAGCAAATCTTATTGCTGCCCAGTCAGCCCTAGATTTTTCTAAAAAGGGATATGAGTTACTGGATAAAAAGAGAAATGTTTTGATCAAAAAAATGATGGAATTTATGGGCCGGGCAAAAGAAATTCAGCAAAATATGCAGGAAATATTTGCAGATGCCTACCAAGCTCTAACGGTAGCCAATATCAGTTTGGGAATAAATGAAGTCAATGAAGTTGCCAGATCAATACCACACTCAACTGAATTTAATATTCTTAACTATAGTGTAATGGGAGTTGAGATAACCCAGGTTAAATATGAAAAGAAAGATATTGTACCTTATTACAGTTTTTATCATACCAATACCGCCCTGGATGTTGCTCTGCAAAAATTTCAGCAGGTTAAATACCTGCTCTATGAATTGGCTGAAATAGAAGACTCAATATATAAATTGGCAATAGAAATAAATAGAACCCAAAAAAGAACTAATGCCCTGAAGAATATACAGATACCAAAATATGAAAAGATGGTAAAATTTATCTCTGAAGTACTGGAAGAAAAAGAAAGAGAAGATTTCTTTCGCCTTAAAGTCTTAAAAAGAAAGAAAACACCTAAAGCTTGAAAAAGAGATTTGTATCATTCTTGATTCATGCAAAAATAGAACTATCCTAAAAGCAATTAGTTGTTTTATAATTCATTTTCAATCTGGCTCAGTTCGAACTCTTCATGGATTACATTCACTGCTTTTTGCAAATCAATTTGATTAATCAAGCAGGATATTCGAATTCGAGAGGTGTTGATTGTTTCCATTTGAATACCTGCTCGAGATAATGCCCGAAACATTCTAGAGGCAATACCTGCTTCTTTGGCGATTCCATCACCGATAATGGAAACCTTTGCTAATTTGCAGTTACTATGTATTTCTTTTACTCCAATTTTTCCGGCAATTTCTTTGGTAATATTTAAAGAGGGAATAAAATCATCTTCTGTTACAATAAAAGAAATCGTAACAGTATCTTGGTTATAAAAATCCTGAACAATAGTATCAATAACAATTTCTTTTTTGGCTAACTCTTCAAATAAATAACAGGCAATATCCACATTCTTTTTTATTCCCTGTAAGGTAATTTTCGCCACATTTTTTTGATAAGATACTCCACGTACGATTACATTTTCCAGCATAGAAACCTCCTTTGTAATAATAGTTCCTTTAACAGGATGGAAAGTGGATTTAACTAGAATTGGTAGGTTAAATTTCCTGGCTAAATCAATTGCTCGATGGTGCATTACCTGTGCACCCAAAACTGCCATTTCAGACATCTCGTTATAAGAGATTTCAGGAATCCTTTGAGCATTAGTAACAAGATTTGGATCAGCAGTATAAACCCCATCAACATCAGTATAAATTTCACATAAGTCAGCTTTTAGTTGGATTGCCAGGGCTACAGCGGTTACATCTGAACCACCGCGACCCAGAGTAGTTATTTCATCACGATTGTTAATGCCCTGAAAACCGGCCACAATAACTATTTTTTTATTGTTCAGAGATTTTTCAATTTTTTTACTATTAATTTCAATCAGTCTTGCTTTGGTATGTACTTCATCAGTCAAAATTCCGGCATGTCTAGCAGTAAATGAGATTGCTTCAGTACCCAATTGTTGAATTGCCATAGCAAGGAGAGCAATGGAAACTTGCTCGCCGGTAGAAATTAACATATCAATTTCACGTTTGTCTGGAGATAGACTAATCTGATGTGCCATGCTTAACAATCGATCTGTTTCCTTACCCATGGCAGAGACAACAACAACGACTTGTTCCCCCTTTTTAAAACGATTTACAATTTTTTGAGCAACCTTTTTTATTTTAGTGATGGTCGAAAGAGAACTTCCGCCATATTTCTGCACAATAATTTTTTCCATTAATCTTCCCTGTTAAAAAATAATTTTTATTATTTTATCTTTTTTCCCGATAAATGAAAAGAGAAAACATGAATTTATGATAATAGAGAAATTGATTTCCCCATTTTGCTGATTATCACCTCTCACTGTTTTTTTAACGAAATACGCAATACACATCTATCATTGCATCCATCCTTCTTTGTATATTCGCATAAATAATCAGCAATGAACCCAGATTCTCTTAAACCAGCGATAAAGCCATTCATTGGCTAATTTCCGGTTTTTGAAAAAGACAAATTGAATATCAGGAAAAGCAACAAAAAGTTCAGCCAGAATGTCAGCCGTATAGGATGGACGATAAAATAAGTTGGTTTTGGGGTTAATAAATTCTGAATAAGGGGAATCAAATATCATCGTTTTAAAGGGGTATTGTTGTAATTCCCGGAGGTTTAATTTTAATACTTCAAAATTTCTTATTTCATGTAAAAGATGATCCAGGGTTTTTCTTTCAGCTACGGCTACAATTCTCTTATTTTTGAATAAGGCGTAATCACCAACCTTTAGATTTTCTTTATGGATAGTGCTATTTTTGAATTTGTAGGGATAGCGTTCTCTTTTATCAACAGTGATTTCCATCTTTGCCTGTTTTCCACCCTGAGGGATATAAGCACCCGGACCTCTCATTTTCATGGAGGATTGGGTTATCCAGAAGATCTGTTCATAATATTGTCCCGGATTTGTCTTGTATTCTTTTTGCAGAAAAAGAAACCAGCATCTTCTCCTGGTTTTTCTATCCAGGATAATGTTTAATTTTTTGCCGTATCTTTTAGCCAGGATAATAGGACATTTATCTACAGGCTCTTCAACTGGCAAATTATCTTTAGATACGGTTCCTTCAGAAATACAGAAAATTTTCTTTCCCGAACCCGGCCATTTTCCTTGAAC
>CAZPII010000031.1:0-11551 GCA_964586485.1 uncultured Atribacterota bacterium
AAAGAAATTATACCGTTCAAAAAAAGATTCTATGATTGCCGGTGTTTGTGGCGGAATTGCAGAATATTTTGACATAGATTCTACCCTGGTACGTTTACTGGCAATACTTATTGTTTTTCTGGGCGGTGTCGGGGTAATCGTATATATCATAGCATGGATTATTATACCGGAAAATCCTGAACAGAAAATAGATAACAATAAAGAAACAGCAGGAGAAAAAGAAATAAACAACCATCAGGGTGAAGAACACAAAGATAATCATAAACATATTTGGGGTGGACTACTCCTAATTTTTTTAGGGTTATTTTTTTTGTTGAGAAGCCTTTTCCCTCGTTTTGTTCTTGTCAAGTTTTGGCCGATTATTCTTGTGGTAGCGGGAATTTTCTTGATACTACAATCCCTTTCCAGGAAAAATAAATAAAATGTAACTTTTTAAAGTAAAACAGTCCTTATTGATGATAAGGAGGTATAAGTGAAATTTCCAGATTCTAAGACAAAAATTGTATGCACTTTGGGACCAGCATCGCATAATAAAAAGATAATTAAACAATTAGCTCTGGCAGGTATGAATATTGCTCGACTTAATTTAGCCCATGATACCATAGATTGTCATCGCAAGACATTGAAGTTTATTCAAGAAGCAGAAAAAGAATTAAGAATAGACATTCCGGTAATGATGGATATACCAGGTCCCAAAATTAGAATCGGAGAAATAGAAAATGGCCCCATTGTTTTAAAGAAAGGGCAGACAATTCGACTTACAACACGCGATATTTTAGGAAATAGTTCCATTATACCTGTTAGTTATAAAGAATTGCTAAAAAGTGTTAAGAAAGATAGTCTTATCTATCTTTATGATGGTTTTATTCAGCTTAAAGTAAAGGATATTCAAGAAGACAAAGGTGAAGTTATCTGTCAGGTTATGACCGGTGGGAAGCTGGATTCACATAAAGGTCTAAATTTACCCAATACCAAAATATTTCTTGACCCCATAAGGGAAAAAGACCTTGATCTTATTGCCTTTGGTTTAGAGGAAGGGGTAACCATTTTTGGTATATCTTTTGTGGAAAAAGCAGCAGATATTATAAAAGTAAAAGAATTTGCCCGAAAAAAAGGCAAAGAGATTTTAACTGTTGCCAAGATTGAGCGTGAAGAGGCGATAAATAATATTGAAGAAATACTCGAAGTTACCGATGCCATTATGGTTGCCAGAGGAGATTTAGGTGTACAGGTAGCTATAGAGGAGATACCCGTTATTCAAAAAAGTTTAATTTCCCGGGCCAATCGGATGAATCGTCCGGTTATTACTGCAACTCAGATGCTGGTATCTATGACTGAACATATTCGACCTACCCGTTCTGAGGTGACAGATGTGGCTAATGCTATTCTTGACGGAACAGATGCTACCATGTTATCAGAAGAAACTGCTGTCGGAAAATTTCCGGTTGAAACGGTTAAAATGATGACCAGTATTGCTATTTCTACTGAGCTCCAATTCAGAAATATTAATTTTCGTTCTTCTTTATGTAATGATTTGCGCCAATCCTTCCAACAGCAAAAGCCATCCATAGAAGACCTTATTTCAATCCACTCTGTGGAAAGCAGCCGAATCATTAAGTCGAAATATATATTAACTCCGACAGAAAGCGGTAATACGGCCAGAAGAATATCTCGGTTCAAACCTTATTGCTGGATTCTTGCCTTTACAACGAACGTTGAGGTTGCCCGCTTTTTATCACTTTCTTACGGCGTTATTCCTTTTCTAATGGCTAATAACGGAATCGATTTATATAAGCCAATAATGGATTTACTGAAAACAAAAAAATTAGTAAAAAAAGGAGAACTGCTTATTTTTACCGAAGGAATGATTAGAAAAAAGGTTGGAGGAACTGATACCCTCCGTATCATTATTGTTGATTAAAAAGTTATTTCTATGGTAATAATTAAGTATGGAGTGAATGTGTAACTTATCCATAAATTGTAGAGTTTTTTATAGTCTTGTGGGTATAAATGATGAAAAGAAAAATATTGTGGTTCATTATTATAGTAATCATTACTTGTATTTCATTTAGTAGTTGCACCTCTATCCCTGATGAGGAGCTAGCTCCGGTTGAATCCATCGATATTCTGATATTAGAGTCTTTCCCTGGGCAAGTACAGGCAATCATTGATGGATACTTGCCAAATCCCTGCTATGAAATAACTAAAATAAAACAAAATTTTGAAGAGAACACTTTCTATATTTCTGTAATAATAAGAGAGAACAGCCAATCTTGCATTCAGGTAATAAAACCATATAAGGAAATTGTAGATCTGGCAGTAGCAGGGCTTCCTGCAGGCGATTATCAGGTTAATATAAATGGTGTTATTGGCTCTTTTACTCTTGAAATTGATAATTTCTTGCTTGATACCTTAAAAAGATAAACCTTTTCTGTTTCTTGACATGGCTTAGCCTTAACGTGTTATGATATTAGAAAATAATTGATGTAAATAGAAATTATTAACATATTTAAATTAATATAAGTGAGTGAGGATAAGATTGAAAATAGATGGACAACAGCTTAAAAATCTGAATAAAGGTAAAATAACTGCTGTTCGGGGTAGTGTTGTTGATGTATATTTTGCAGATAAAATTCCGGAAATTACCAATTTATTAAAGTCCGGTAATGTTTTTTTCGAAACTGTGCTTCATCTGGATAACACAACGGTTAGAGGAATTGCCTTGACTCCCACACAAGGATTAAAAAGAGATGACGAAGTTCTTGATTATGGCCATCCTTTGAGTGTACCGGTTGGAGAATCTTTGCTGGGTAGAATGTTTAATATCTTTGGTGAAACCATTGACGACAAGGAAAAGATTGACTTTGAGCAAAGTCAAAAGCATGCTATTTACAGAAATTCAATTTCACTAGCAGATCGTTCTACCGATATTGGCATTTTTGAAACAGGAATTAAAGTTATAGATTTGCTAGCTCCTTTGGAAAAAGGAGGGAAAGCCGGTTTATTCGGTGGAGCAGGTGTGGGAAAAACAGTTCTTATTATGGAAATGATTCACAATATGGCTATTGGTTACCAGGGGGTCAGTCTATTTTGTGGGATAGGAGAACGCTCCAGAGAGGGTGAAGAGCTTTATCGGGAAATGAAGGAAACCGGTGTCCTGGACAAGGCAGTAATGATATTTGCCCAGATGAATGAACAACCTGGAGCAAGATTTCGGGTTGGACATGCAGCCCTTACTATGGCTGAATATTTCCGTGATGAAGGCAAACAAAACGTTCTTTTGTTGATTGATAATATATTTCGTTTTGTACAGGCAGGCTCAGAAGTGTCTGGACTATTAGGAGAACTTCCTTCGCGGGTTGGCTATCAACCTACATTGGCCAGCGAAATTGCAGATCTTGAAGAGCGTATCAGTAGTTCGGCAAGCGGAGCTATTACTTCTATCCAGGCTGTCTATGTTCCTGCTGATGATTTTACAGATCCCGCTGCTGTTCATACCTTCAGTCATTTATCTGCTTCTATTGTGCTTTCCCGACAGAGAGCAAGTCAGGGATTATATCCTGCTGTTGATCCTTTAAAATCAAATTCAAGTATGCTTACTCCAACAGTAGTTGGACAGAGACATTACCAGATTGCCCGCAGGATAAAACAAGCCTTAGCAGAATATGAAGAATTAAAAGATATTATTGCCATGCTTGGTTTGGAAGAGTTATCCAAAGAAGACCAGAATACGGTTAATCAGGCAAGGAGATTGGAAAGATTTCTAACCCAACCATTTGTTACAACTGAACAGTTTACCGGAAATGAAGGACGCCGGGTTTCTCTATCAGAAGCACTGGATGGTTGTGAAAAGATTCTAAATAATGAATTTCATGATTATTCAGAAAATTCTTTGTATATGATCGGCTCTATTGAAGAGGTAAAAAAATGATAAATTTAAAAATACTATTGCCGGAAAGTACCTACTGGCAGGGAAGTGTAAAGAAGGTAGTTGGGGAAGCTATTAATGGATCCTTTTGTTTATTGCCAGGCCATGTCGATTTTGTAACTGTCATGACACCGGGGATATTTTTTGCCTTAACAAATGAAGATATGGAATTATATCTAGCTATTAATGAAGGTATATTAATTAAAACCGAAAAACAGGTAACTCTTTCTACTAGAAAAGCTATTAGGGGAGAAAATTTGGGAAATTTAAAAAGACAGATCGAAGATGATTATATGAAAATTAATCAGCGGGAGAGAAATGCTCGGAATGCATTACAAAAACTGGAAGCCGATTTTGTCAGAAGATTCCTGGATATAGAAGTACATGAATAAAAATAATAATTTTTCAAAAAAAAATAAGGAAGAAGAATTCCTTAAGGAAATTGAGAAAAGGCAAAAAAGAAAAATCAAAGCCCGGGAAAGAAAAAACCGGACCATCTGGATGGGATTAGGATTATTTGGTGTTATTGGTTGGTCAGTGATGATCCCTACCATAATTGGTATTATAGTAGGTTTGTGGATGGACCAAAAATGGCCTGGTCAGATTTCATGGACTTTAATGCTTCTTTTTGCAGGTATTATTCTGGGATGTCTTAATGCCTGGTATTGGGTACAAAAAGAACGGAAAATAATTGAAAGAGAACAAAAAGAAGAATAGGGAGAGATACTATTATTAATACATTTATTATTTTTATTACAGGCATTTTAGCAGGTGTGTTTTATTTTGGCGGTTTATGGGTTACCTTACAATATATGAATCGTTCACGATACCCGGTTTTTATTACCCTGACCAGCTATATTTTTCGGACTGCTGTTATATTTATTGTTTTGTTTTACATTGCCCGTTCGGGACAATGGATTTCTATTTTATTCTGGTTAGCCGGCTTTATCATAGCCCGAATTATGTTATCCCGCATATTGGGGAGTAATCATTCGAGTATTTTGGAGACAGCCAAAAGAGCACAATCCAAAAAATTTGGTAAGGAGTAAAAAATGGAAATTACCCCTGATGCCATTATCTATTGGCAATGGAATGGCGTTAACCTTAATGCCACAATCGTCTTTTCCTGGGTAGTAATGCTTTTACTACTTTTAATCAGCTGGTTGGCTACCAGAAAATTATCCATAGGTCCCAAAATAAGTCGCTGGCAAAGTTCTTTAGAGGTTATTATTAGTTATATTCGTAATCAGATAAGAGAAATCACTCAACAAAATCCGGACCCATTTATTCCATTTCTGGGAGCTTTGTTTTTGTTTATTTCATTATCCAATCTATTAACAATTGTTCCGGGTTATCAAGCCCCTACTGCTTCATTATCAACAACCAGTGCATTGGCGATCTGTGTATTTTTTGCTATTCCCATTTTTGGGATTTCTGAAAAAGGTGTTTTGGGTTATTTGAAACAATACCTGGAACCCTCTGTTTTAATGCTACCCTTTAATGTGATCGGAGAATTTTCCAGAACCCTGGCTTTAGCAGTTCGTTTGTTTGGAAATATTATGAGCGGAACGCTCATTGTGGGTATTTTATTAATAATAGCCCCCTTATTTTTACCTATTGTTATGCAGATATTAGGACTTTTAATCGGGCAGATACAGGCATATATTTTTACCGTTCTGGCTACAGTATATATTGCCTCAGCTACCCAGGCGGAAATTGAATTGAGTAAGAAAAAAAATATGGAAGGAAGTGAAGATGATGAGTAGTATTGATATGATTGCTGTTGCTTCAATTGTTACTGCAGGTATCACTATGGCTATTGGTTCTATTGGTCCTGCTATTGGTCAGGGAATGGCTGTGGCGCGTGCTTTGGGGGCCATTGCACAACAACCGGATGAAGCCAACACCATTACCAGGACTCTATTTGTGGGTTTAGCGATGGTAGAATCTACCGCAATCTATTGTTTGGTAATTTCAGTAATCCTTATTTTTGCCAACCCTTTCTGGAATTATATTTTAAATATATAAGGTGACATATATGGTGATTGATTTATTTACGGTTATTGCACAGATTATTAATTTTCTCATCCTGGTGTTTTTGTTGAAAAAATTTCTTTTTAACAAAATTATAGGTATTATAGATGAAAGAGAAAACAAAATAAGCGAACAATTGTCCAATGCAGAAAAGCAAGAAAGGGCTACCCAAGAAGAATTGGAAAAACAACGGGAAATCAGAGAAAAGATGGAACAGGAATGGGATGATAATATGGCTAAAATCAAAAAAGAGGTTCAGGCTAAACGCCAGGATATGATGAAAGAGGCGAGGCAATCTGCTAATCAAACACAGGAAGAGTGGAAAAAAGCAATGTTAAAACAACGTGATGCTTTTTTACAAGAATTAAGATACTTATCCTGCCGGCAGGTATGCCAGGTTTCTAAAAAAGTATTAGCTGATCTGGCAAATGAAAGACTGGAAAGCCATTTGATTTCTAGCTTCCTGGAGCGATTGGATAGTTTGCAGAAAAATAAGGAACAGGGATTTAAATTATCTGAGCTCTCCGGGGAGGAAAAAGTGGAAATTTATACTGCTTTTCAACTCCAAAAAAAAGACAAAGAGAAAATAACTGAAAAAATAAAAAACCTGACTAACAATCAGGTAGATATTATTTTTAAAGAATCTAATGACCTGATCTGTGGAATTGAATTAAGATCTGAAGGGAAGAAAATTGCCTGGAGCATTGAAAGCTATTTAGATGTCCTGGATAGGCGACTAAAGGAAATGTTTGAGGAAAGCAGAGGCGAAGAAAGATATGAATATAAAGAAGAATAATAAAGAAAATAGCCAATAAAGAATACAGGGAGCATAGATGAGAGAATCACTGCAAAATATGTCACTAAAAGAAAATATAAAACAAGCCTTTGATCAAATGGAAAAGATTATTCAGAAACATCAACCTTACTTTGATTTTAAGGAAATTGGTATAATTACTTCTGTGGGTAAAAATATTGTTAAGGCGAGTGGTTTGCCAAATGTTAAATCAGGGGAAATAGTTAGCTTTAAGGGTGGACAGTTGGGAATGATATTTAATCTCAACCTTGATAGTGTAGATATTATCCTTTTGGATGAAGAGGGTTCTATCTCATCCGGAGATGAAGTTAGGCGAACAAACAGAGTTATGGATGTTCCTGTAGGAGAATCACTTATCGGGAGGATTATTAATCCTCTTGGCCATCCGCTGGATAACAGGGGACCCATACATATAATAGAACGCGCACCAATTGAACAGGATGCACCACCAATTATGGATCGGGACCCTGTTCATACCCCGTTACAAACCGGTTTATTGGTTATAGACGCTATGGTCCCTATTGGCCGAGGACAGCGTGAACTGATCCTTGGAGACCGGCAAACCGGTAAAAGTGCTATTGCTATAGACACAATACTTAACCAGCAACAAAGTGATGTAATATGCATCTACTGTGCAATCGGACAGAAGATATCTTCTGTCGCCAGAGTTGTTTCCCGATTGCAATCTTCCGGAGCAATGGACTATACTATTGTGGTCATGGCTTCCGGTGATGAGACTCCCGGTCTAAATTATATCGCACCATATGCTGCGACCAGTATAGGGGAATATTTTATGAAAAAGGGGAAAGATGTTCTGGTTGTTTATGATGATTTAACTCACCATGCCCGTTCTTATCGGGAGTTGTCACTATTAATGAGGAGGCCTCCTGCCAGAGAAGCCTATCCCGGTGATATTTTTTATATTCATTCCCGTCTTTTAGAGAGAGCCACTCATTTAAAGAAAGAATTTGGAGGAGGTTCTTTGACCGCATTACCAATTATCGAAACTGAAGCCCAAAATTTATCTGCTTATATACCTACCAATTTAATTTCAATTACCGATGGACAAATATATTTATCACCTCAATTATTTCAGGGGGGGATTTTACCTGCGGTAGATGTAGGAAAATCTGTTTCCCGAGTAGGGGGGAAAACACAGTTATCTGCCTATCGCAAGGTGATTGGTGATTTGCGACTAAGTTATTCCCAATTTCAGGAATTGGAGATTTTTTCCCGGTTTGGAACACAGTTAGATAAAGAAACACAAAAAATATTGATTAGAGGCAGAAGAATCAGAGAGATATTAAAGCAAAATCAATATGCCCCTTATTCAGTTTTGGAACAAACTATACTTCTGTTAGCGGTTTCACGGGGGCTACTAGATGAAGTTCACGAAACCAGGATTACTGAATTCAAAAAAAGAGTAAGTAAAGAGCATCAAGATAAATTTAACGAAATAGTTGAAAGAATTAACAATAACCAAACTATGTCTTCCGATGATGAGAAAAAGTTTATAGATTTTATTCAGGAAATCATTGAAACAATGAATAAGGAAAACTCTTATGCAGATGCTGGAAACAATCCGTAGAAAAATTGACAGTGCACAGGATTTGCACTCGGTAGTCAAAACAATGAAAGCACTGGCGGCAGTAAATATTCATGCCTATGAAAAAGCAGTACGGGCTATTAATCAATATCACCAGAATATTGAAACAGGGCTGCAGATGGTTTTAAAGAAAAATACTGAAATACTTAAAATGCCAACTTCGGAAAAGACGGCATTAACCGGTATAATTATCTTTGGAGCACAACGGGGCATGGCCGGTAATTTCAACATGCCCAATATCAACAATATTGATAAATGGATTGGCAATCAGGAAATTCAGCAAAGATCATCACTTATTTCCTGTGCAATTGGTGAAAGAATTTCTGAGCAACTAAAAGAAATCAGTCTTTTTCCGGAGCAATTTTTTGATTTTCCTGATTTTCGTTATAATATTGATAGCATTATTCATGATATGCTGGTAATGATTGAAAGATGGCGTTTTCAGAGAAATGTTTCGCATATACATCTCTTTTATAATCGTCCGATGAGTGCTTCTTCATTTAGACCTTTTCAATTTCAATTGTATCCACTGAATGTAAACTGGTTAAAAAAAATAGTAGAAAAAAAATGGCCTTCTCGTTCCATTCCATATCATACAATTCCTGCAAGTGAATTGTTTTATAGTATTATCAGACAATATTTTTACATTTCTATTTATCGGGCATTTATTGAATCAATGGCTAGTGAAAACGCCAGCCGTTTAGCAGCCATGCAGAAAGCAGAGAAAAACATTGAAGAGCGCCTGGAGCAGTTGGATACCCAGTTTAATCAGCAACGACAGAATGCCATTACTGAAGAGCTTTTGGATATTGTAGCTGGATTTGAAGCCCTTACAAAATAAAATATTATTACACTTAGCTTAAAATCAGGGATTGGAGATTGGAAATGAATAGTAAAAATAAATCTAAAAAATTTAAGAAGAATATTCGGATTATAGGGATGACCTGTGCAAATTGTGCCCTTCGGGTAGAGCAAAGCCTTCAAAAAATATCAGGTGTTCAGTTTGCTTCAGTTAATTTGGCTACAGAATCTGCTTATCTGGTCAGTGAACGGGAAATATCTTTTCAAGAGATAAAAGAAGCCGTTGAAAAAAGCGGTTATGGTATTTCTGAAAACCTGAACGAGGAATTGGGTGGAAAACGCTATAAGAAAGCCAAGCGAAATATGATTATAGCCTGGGTCATTACTCTCCCTTTGTCTATTTTGATGGTCTTTCACATGTTGGGCTATATGATACCAGGATTTATATGGATAGAGGTGGTAAGCGTTGCCTTGGTCATTTTTTATTGCGGATCTGCAACTATTAAAGGTGCCTGGATTGCCTTTGCTCATTTTCATTCCAACATGGATACCTTGATTACTATTGGTTCAATTACTTCCTGGATGACAGCAGTTTTAAATCGTCTGGGATTACCCATCATGTCTTTCGGGACTCTCGGGGCAATGATAATCACTATCCACCTTACCGGTCGATTTATTGAATCACGTCTGAGAGACAAGGCTGCAAAAGAGATTAAGAGCTTAATTTCTCTACAAGCCAAAGAAGCAACGGTTGTTTTGGAAAATGAAGAAGTAAAATTACCCATTTCTATGATTAAAAAAGATCAACTTGTAAAAGTTAAACCGGGAGAACGTATTCCAGCAGATGGCATTATTCAAGAAGGTATTTCAGCGGTAGATGAGTCATTTATTTCCGGGGAACCTATTCCCAGAAAAAAAACAGAAAATGATTCTGTTGTTGGAGGATCGATAAACCTTTCCGGACCTCTTGTTATCCGGGTTGCCAAAGTGGGGGAAGATTCATTTCTTGCACAGATGATTCAATTAATTAAAGAAGCTCAGGGAACTAAGGTACCGATTCAAGCCCTGGCTGACAAAATTACCAACTGGTTTGTCCCCATTATAATTTCTCTGGCAGTAATAAGTGGGGTTTTCTGGTATTTTAACTTAATAAATTATCAGTCTTTTTTATTAAAGGCCAAAGAAATTTTTCCTTGGGTTTTAATAACAGAAAGCCATTTATCGTTTGCTATATTTGTTTTTATCTCCACTGTTGTAATCGCCTGTCCCTGTGCCCTAGGGTTGGCTACCCCGATGGCTTTGGTAGTGGGAAGCGGTTTAGCTGCCAAAAAGGGATTGATTATTAGAAACGCGGAAGCAATACAAACTTCCAAAGACATCGCTTATGTTCTAATGGATAAAACTGGTACTATTACCAGTGGTCATCCTTCTGTCATTCACCATACTCTTTCTTCGGAGGAGATGAACGTGGTGGCATCTATTGAAAGTAATTCACACCACCCTCTGGCTCAGGCTATTGCCGAGAATGAGAAAGAAAAGATAAAAATTGATAAAATAGAAGAAATTCCGGGCAAAGGTGTATCAGGATATCTTGGGAAGAGTCATTATTTTATTGGGAAACCACAAGACCAACAGGAATATCTTACTTATCTCAATGAGGGACAAACGGTGGTAGAAGTTCTAAAAGATGAACTGAAAATTGGTTTTATTGTCCTGGCTGATCGTATCAGGGAGGACTCACCAAAAGCGATAGCTAGACTTAAGGATATAAATATAGTTCCAATAATGGTAACAGGAGATCATAAGATAACTGCTCAGATGGTAGCAAAAAAAATGGGGATCGAGGAAGTTTATGCAGGAGTTAAACCGGAAGAAAAATTAGAGATAGTAAGAAAATATCAAAGTAGAGGGAAAAAAGTTCTCATGGTAGGAGATGGCATTAACGATGCTGCTTCATTGAAGGGGGCAGATATCGGTGTGGCAATGGGGAAGGGGGCAGACCTGGCCTTAGATAGTGCCGATATTGTTATTATCAAAGAAGGTATTTTTGGTCTTGTTCATAGTATCCTACTCTCCGGTAAAATATTTAAAGTAATTCGACAAAATTTATTCTGGGCTTTCCTGTATAATTCTCTGGCAATTCCCATGGCAATGCTCGGGCTTCTGCATCCGGCTATTGCGGAAGGAGCCATGGTTTTCAGCTCTATAACGGTTATCCTGAATTCATTAAGAATTAACAACTAAACAACTAATAGTTACCTAGTTAGTTTATGAATGGTAATTTTTTATAAAAGGAAGGAATATAAAATGAAACATAAAATGGTTACTATTGACGGAAATACGGCAGCTGCCCATACTGCCTATCATC
>CAZPII010000031.1:11561-12551 GCA_964586485.1 uncultured Atribacterota bacterium
TGATTTATGGGCATTCCAGGAGAAAAAAAATATCTGGGGAGCAGTTCCATTCGTAGCCGAGATGCAAAGTGAAGCTGGAGCAGCCGGAGCTGTCCACGGTTCCCTGCAAAGAGGAGCATTAACTACTACCTTTACTGCCTCACAGGGATTGCTGCTCATGCTGCCTAATATGTTTAAGATTGCCGGTGAGCTTACTCCTGCAGTATTTAATGTTTCAGCCCGTTCAGTAGCAACTCATGCTTTATCTATTTTTGGTGATCACTCTGACGTAATGGCTGCTAGAACCACAGGTTTTGCCTTATTGGCAGCTGATTCTGTGCAGGAAGCCATGGATTTTCCGTTAATTGCTCAGGCAGCTTCTCTAAAATCCAGGATTCCATTTCTGCATTTCTTTGATGGATTTCGGACTTCTCATGAAATATCGAAGGTAGAACTTCTGGAAAAAGAAGAAATGAAACAGATGATTAATGATGAGCTTATATATAAACATAGAGAGCGTGCACTTTCTCCAGAACGCCCATTTATAAGAGGTACCGCTCAAAACCCGGATGTATTTTATCAGGCAAGAGAGGGGTGTAATCCTTTTTATGATGCATGTGCCGATATTACAGAAGAAACCATGAAAAAATTTGCAGAGATTACCGGTAGGGAATACCATCTTTTCCAATATGAAGGTGCTCCTGATGCAGAATATGTCATCATATTAATGGGTTCAGGCTGTGAAACAGTCCATGAGACTGTACAATATCTGTTAGGAAAAGGTGAAAAGGTAGGCCTGATAAAGGTTCGGCTGTTCAGACCATTCTCAGTCAAATATTTGTATAAAGCTATACCTGAGACAGCCAAAAAATTATGTGTTTTAGACAGAACCAAAGAACCAGGAAGTGGCGGAGAACCTTTGTATATAGATATCTTGTCCGGTATCAACGAATACATGAGCGAGAATAATATTAAAAGGACCATAAGCGTATTTGGCGGAAGATATGGATT
>CAZPII010000032.1:0-4099 GCA_964586485.1 uncultured Atribacterota bacterium
GATTTATTATTTTACATTGTTTGAAAGATTATTTAAGCTGAGTATTTCCAATTTTCCTTTTAATCAGGGACTCTTTTTGATAAAATAAATAAATGAAAAAAAAGTTACCGCTAGGAAAATTGGATTTTTCTCTACTGGAAAAGCTGCTAAAAAAACACCAAAGCAAGCCGGATTCCAGGGTAGTGATTGGCCCTAAAGTTGGTGAAGATGCGGCTGTCATTGACTATCCGAACCATTATCTTGTGGCTAAAACAGATCCGATAACCTTTGCAACGGATAAAATAGGTTGGTATGCTGTTCAGGTAAATGCCAATGATATTGCCACAAGAGGAGCTCTGCCAAAATGGTTTCAGGCTACCATTCTCCTGCCGGAAAATAAGACTACCGAAGAGCTTGTTGACAGGATTTTTTCCCAAATATATGATGCCTGTAATAAATTAAATATAGCAGTAATTGGTGGACACACAGAGATCAGCTATAATTTAGACCGGCCTATTATTGTAGGTTGTATGTTAGGTGAAGTAAAAAAGGATAAACTTGTTTCCACCTCCGGTGCAAAGCCGGGTGATGTAATTATCCTGACAAAAGGAATTGTGATTGAAGGAACCTCTATCATTGCCAGAGAGAAACAGAAAGAATTAGCTAAAAGAGGATTCCAAAAAAGTTTTATCCAAAGGTGCCAGAACTTTCTCTATGATCCAGGTCTTTCAGTGGTAAAAGATGCCCTACTGGCAAACCAGGAAGATGTACATGCCATGCATGACCCAACAGAAGGAGGAATATCTGCCGGTCTTTATGAGATTGCCCTGGCTTCTCAGGTCGGTATGTTGATAGAGCGAGAAAAAATAACAATTTTAGAAGAATCGCGCATACTTTGCGAGGAATTCAATCTGGATCCCCTGAGAACTATTACTTCCGGGTCTTTACTGATTGTCGCTTCCAAAAAGAGTGCTCGGAAAATTACCTCTATTTTAAATGCTTATAAAATAAGAACTTTTCTAATTGGAGAAATAAAAGAGAAAAATTTTGGAGTTAAGATCTCAACCGGAGAGATTATTGAAAAAATGAAAATATCAGCAAAAGATGAGATTACTAAAATATTTGAGTAATTTTTAAAGTTTTGAGATGCTTACTTTGTATTGTTTTTAGCCATGATAAATTTGATTGGGAGATAATAAAATTATGTTTACCAAAAGAATGAAGATATGTATTATAACAGGTGCTATTTTGGGTATCTTTTGTATTGTTGGAGCCTCGATAAGATCGAATTTTCAAAGTGATACTAATTTTTTGTTTGCTTTATGGTACAATCGATTGCTTATGGGTTTGGTAATTGGATTGGCGGGTAAAAAGACGGCATGGCCAAAAATAATTGGACGAGGTGCCCTTTTTGGCTTAATAGTTTCTTTTGCTTTTTATATTTCGACAGGTTTTAATGATACAGTAAGTTTTCTGGCAGGTATCATATACGGTATTATTATTGAATACATTGCTTTCAAATATGATATCTAGGAGTAATGTTTTGTTGGGGTGGCCGGTAACTCTCTTTGTATTGGTCATCAGCTATATTTATGGTATTTGGCTTCTTAATCGGCTTCATGGCCCTGGAGTGGAGGAATTTAAAGCAGGGGAGGAGCCCCATAATAATTAATAGGAGAAAAGATGAGAAAACCGGAATTATTAGCACCGGCGGGTAATCTGGAAAATTTAAAAATTGCCATTATCTATGGAGCTGATGCCGTATATGTGGGTGGTGAAGATTTTGGATTAAGGGCAAGAGCAAAAAACTTTACTGTAAAGCAATTAACAGAAGGAATAAAGTTTGCCCATGATAGAGATAGAAGGGTTTATTTAACACTAAATATCATCCCTCATAATGAAGATCTGGTAAGATTATCCGGGTTTTTGCTTAAATTAAAGGAATTAGCATTAGATGCAGTAATTATTTCTGATCCGGGGATACTGATGATAGTTAAAGATGTTATCCCGGAAATGGAGGTTCATTTAAGCACCCAGGCTAATACAACAAATTATGCTGCTGTAAATTTTTGGTATGGACAAGGAGTTAGGAGAATAATTTTAGCACGAGAATTATCTTTAGAAGAAATCAGAGAAATAATCAAAAAATCTCCTACTGATATTGAATTAGAAACTTTCGTACACGGAGCTATGTGCATCTCTTATTCTGGTAGATGTCTGTTAAGCAATTATTTGATAAACAGGGATGCCAATAGAGGGGATTGCGCCCATTCCTGTAGGTGGAGATATCACCTTATGGAAGAGCTCAGGCCGGGAGAATTTTTCCCGGTTTATGAAGATGAAAAAGGGACTTACTTCTTTAATTCTAAAGACTTGTGTATGATAGAATACTTACCTTTGCTGATAGAAACAGGTATTTCTTGCTTTAAAATTGAAGGAAGAATGAAAGGATCCTATTATATAGCAACTGTGGTCAAGGCTTATCGTCAGCTCATTGATCAATATTTATTAAATCCGGATAAGTATAGTTATAATGAAAAATGGATAAAGGAAATCAAAAAGGTCAGTCATAGAAATTTTACTACTGGATTTTACTTGGGAAAACCGGGTGGAAATGAACAAAGGTATGATAGTGTAGACTATATTCAGAGTTATAATTTTATCGGACTGGTACTGGATTATGACGATGAGAGCCAGACAGCAACTATCGAGCAGAAAAATAGGATGTTTTCGGGAGATGAAATTGAAATTTTCGGCCCGGAAGGGGATTTTTTTAGCCAGGAAATAGACAAAATGTGGGATGAAAATGGAGAAGAGATAGAAATTGCCCCTCATTCCGGACAAATTATTCAGATAAAAACAGTAAAACCGGTTTATCCCTGGTATATTGTAAGAAAATTTAATAAACACTAAAAATCTATATCAACCGAGTTAGTCAAAAAGCCTGCTTTATGCCAGAATAATAAATAAAGCCAGTCTAATCAAATAGAATTATGATAAAGATTAAAAGCAAATTAAATTAATTAGTACCCATATTATTTTTGCAGTGTTGTATGAATATTTGTTTTCAAAACTCTAAAATGGAGCACTATTATTAACAAAAGGAGGAATATAATGACAAATGAATTTAAAAAAGATGATGCCTTGATAATAGTAGATGTACAGAAAGATTTTTGTCCGGGTGGTGCATTGGCAATCGAGAATGGGGATGCTGTAATTCCAGTGCTTAACCGTTGGATTAGTAATGCCGTAGCTAGTAGAGTATCTATATACGCTTCACGAGACTGGCATCCTAAGGGTCATGTTAGTTTTGCGGGACAAGGCGGGCTATGGCCTCCTCACTGTATCCAGGATAGTGAAGGAGCACGCTTTCACCCTGATCTTGAATTACCTGATTCAGTTATCAAGGTAACTAAAGGTGTGCGTTTTGACCATGACCAGAACTCAGCCTTTGATCAAACCGGACTTGCTGGTGAGCTGCATAAAAAAGATATCAAGCGCTTGTGGATTGGGGGTCTTGCAGAAGATGTATGTGTCCTTGCAACTGCACTTGATGGTCGCAAGGAAGGATTTGATGTGATGCTTATCAAAGATGCCACACGCCCGGTGACGCCTGAAGGTGGTGAAAAAGCCCTTAAAGAAATGAGTGGAGCAGGAATAAAGATTGTCCGCTGAGTTAAGAGTATGATAGTAACCCGGCATTTTTAGAGTCATTCTTGAGAAAATTATAAAAGGGATTAGTAAATGAAAAAAACTATATTTTTATTTGTATTATTAATTTTGATATTTACCCTACTGATTATTGGAGTTAACACATATGCTTCTTCAGTAAATGCACGGGAATATCTTGAAGGCAAATTTCCGGCTATTTTTATCTTATATCTTATCTCCCTTGGAGAATTAGATGAGGATGAAATAGAATTTATCGACTTGCTGGAAAAATTACCTGAAAAAAAACAGAGAGTTTATGTCAGGGAAGTTTATGAAAATGGTTTTTCCTTAGAACTTCTAGATAAATTGAGACAGTGGAAAGAAGAAGGGAAAGAAGAAGCGCCATTTTTAAATGTTGCCTATCCTTCACAAACAGAACAAACAATATGGGGTAGTCCTCTTTATGTGT
>CAZPII010000032.1:4199-12463 GCA_964586485.1 uncultured Atribacterota bacterium
GTTGCCTATCCTTCACAAACAGAACAAACAATATGGGGTAGTCCTCTTTATGTGTTTGGTAGTACCGATCCTTCACCAAAAGTAAAGGTTTCCGTAAATAATCAGGAAGTGGAAAAGTTTGATTTCAGGACGGGAAATTTTCTTACTTTAGTTGATGTGCCGAAGGAAGAGAATTTTAAGATTAAAGTCATCGCCAGCAATGGCGAGAAGCGGACCACAATAGAAAGAACAGTATTTTACCCACTTACCTGGAAAGAGATGGAGCTCGATCCATTGGCCATTCACTCTAATAATGTACAGCCTAAAGAAGATCAAATACTTCGAGAAGGTAATGAGTTAAGAGTAATGATTCAGGGAAGTCCTAAAGCCCAGGCTTTTTTCCGAATAGGTGATAGTTCAGAAGAGATTTCTATGCAAGAAATGAGCAGTACATCTTCTCCTCTGGAAACCCGAGGAGTCTATTTTGGAAGTTATACTGTACAGGTGAAAGACACTCCTTTAATCGGGGAGACTTCTCCCAGAGCCATCAAGGTAATTCTTAGAAGGGGTAACCAGGAGGTCACCCAGGAATTGCCGGGCAAAGTTCGCTTTGCCGCAGAATTACCTTTAAATATCATTGAGGTGAAAGATGACCAGACCAGGATATATCAAGTTAGGGAAGATTCACACAATCATCTGGGCAGTACTCTGGGTGGAGATGGCTTATCTACACAAGTAATAGGATATAATTTAGCTCCCGGAACTCGTTTTGAAGCTACCGGAAAAGCTGGAGATTATTTTCGGGTAAAATTAGGGGAGAATAATTACCTGATTCATCAAGATAAGGTTAAAGAAATCAAAGAGGCAGCAGTTAAACTCTTCTCAGGATTGGCAAAATATGAAATAAAAGAAAATCAGAATGATGTTGTTATTCGTTTTCATACCCGGGAACGTATTCCTTTTCTCATAAAAGACGACCCCCAGCAGCTCAGATTAGCTTTATTTAATGCTCAAGAAGGTGAATCTATTCTCCAATATGGGGAATCATCATCTATTGGAAGGATAATGATTGAACCTTTGGCGAGCGAAAAGAGTGAGGTTTTACAGGTTACGATTGAATTGAATCAAAAGATGTTCGGATTTGATTATTTTTGGGAAGGAACAAAATTGATTGTGAGGATACGCAAAACACCAAGAGTTCAAGAAGATAATCCTTTGCTCGGAAAAGCGATAGTTATTGATCCCGGACATGGAGGAAACAAATCAGGTGCTATTGGTCCCCGGAATATTCACGAAAAAGACGTCGTATTAGAAATTAGCAAGTTTCTCAGAGATATGCTTGAACATAAAGGTGCGAAGGTAATTATGACCCGTACCGGGGATATGTACGTAGATCTTTATGAACGAATTGAGAGTGCCGTTGAGCAAAACGCTGATCTTTTCATCAGTATTCATGCTAATGCACATGCTGTAGGAGCTGATGCTGTGAATTACCATGGTCATATGACCCTATATAATTATTCTTTTAATGAGAAACTGGCGGAAATTATACTGGACAATTTAGTAGAAAGGATAGGACTTCCATGGACAAGAGTATGGCAAAGAAAAGATCTTGTGGTATTGAGACGTCCGCAGGTTCCCAGTGTTCTGATTGAGACAGCATTTATGATGCATCCAGATGATAATTGGTATCTTCTTCAGCCCGGGAATCAGAGAGAATTTGCTGAAGCGATTATGAATGGCATTATAAATTATTTCCTTAGTTTATAGAATATAGCGAAATCGATTGGTTTAATAATATAAAGAAAAATAGTTAACCAAAATCAAGAGAATAAAAGGTAAGTCTGATGAAGAAACCATATATCCTTGGTCATCGAGGAGCTTCTGCCCTGGCACCGGAGAATACGGGAGCCTCTTTCCGGTTAGCAATCGATAGCGGGGCAGATGGTGTTGAGTTTGATGTACAGATGACCAAAGATAATGAGCTGGTAATTATTCATGATGAAAAAGTAGATCGTACCACAAACGGAAAAGGGTATGTAAAAGATTTTACTTTAAAAGAAATTAAGGCACTGGATGCTGGTATCCTTTTTTCCAAAAAATACCGAGAAGAAAAAATTTTAACATTAACGGAAATATTAGAGATAGTTAAGGATTGTAATTTAATTAATATTGAACTAAAAAATGGATTAATAAAATATCCTCATATAGAAGGAAAAGTCATTAGCACAATTAGATTATACAAGTTAGAAAGTAAAGTGATTATTTCCTCTTTTAATCATTACAGTATACACAAAATCAGCAAAATGGCTCCCGATATTATGACCGGTATCTTGTATGTTGGAATTTTATATAATCCCTGGAATTATGCCAGAAATATTGGAGCAAAGGCAATTCATCCTTACTATTTAGGGATTTCAAGTGATATCATAAAACAGAGCCATGAACACGGAATTAAAGTGAATGTATATACTGTTAATAAAGAAAAGGATATTGTCAGAATGATTGAAAAGGGTGTTGATACCATAATCACTGATTATCCAAAGATAGCAATAAGTTTAATAGAAAAATTGAATATAAACCCAATATGATAGATAGGACAATCTGGTAATAGAAAGATTTTTATAAATATTAAGTAAGAAGAGGATTGAATAGATTGGATTTTAAATTACCCAAGAAAGATATTATATCTAAAGATATGCCAAGATATCCCAATATCTGGTTTTATGTAAATACAGATATAGTAGAAGAATATTATGAAGGTGTTTATTTAGTCATATTTAACTTGATGAAATATTGTAATATTAAGAATGATTTTGGTGAAAATTATCGTCTGCGCCATATTTTATTTAATGCCAACGAAGGAAGCGATGCAGAAGGAAGACTTAAAAACTTACAACCATATACAGATATAAAAAAATCTTCCTACAGTCATGATCATCAATTACATGTCAGATATTATTACAAGAATCTGGTTAGGAATAAATCCGAAAAGGTGAGATTGCTTACAAGTAATAAGGATACAGTATTTTACCGATTAGCCCTAAGTGTCCATTACGAGGTAACTACAGAGAATAAAAATCACCCTTTTGTAGAATATTGCCCAATTTGCGGAAGAACGGGGATCTATGATATTAATGTTGATCGGGCCAATTTAGATAAAGAAATATGCCAAAAAATTCATGACCCATTAGCTGTTGAAATTCTTATAAATAATACTGTGCGCGGGAATAAGATATATGATGACCGAGGTGAGCAAATTAAATTTATTGATAGACTGAAAAAGGTATGTGATCTGGAGATACACCTTACAGATACAATAAATGCTGATATAAATACCCCGAAGATTGGACATATAATCATAAAAAATATCAATTGTAGCAGAGATACTATTTTAAAGAATATAGAAAAAAATTAGATATAAAAAGTTTGTATTTCTGATAACAAAAACATAGATGCAACAAATACCCATTCTGCCTAAACCTTATAGCTGATTGATGAAATATAATTTATTTTAAAGGCATTAAAGCGTATTTTACCATTAAAAATTATTATAAAATCTTTGACAAGAATGATTTTTTTATCGTAAAATAAGGTTACCTGCAAACGAATGCATTGTTATAAAATTATTTTAACCATGTACTTTCATCAAGAATATTATTCGTTATTATCAACATTTCAAGATTTTTATTACTAAGTTTAACTAATAAATAAACACTAATAAGATTCTTTACTATTAGAAGTAGAAGGTTAAAAAGAAAAATTATTCGAAGTTTTTTGGTAAAAATTATAAATTAACCCAAACTTAACCCTCTATTTATATATTTTTTACAAAACCACTTTAAATTTTTATTATAGAATGAAGTGATAATAAAAACCTTACATCAATTGTAATCACACTTTAAAAAGCAAGATAGGAGGTGGTAATATAAGAAAAAAAACTTTTTCTGAGGTTGGTTTTAAAATATTAAAATATTTATGGAGGAAAGAATGAAAAATTTTTTTAAAAAATACTTCAGTTTATTTATTGCATCTTTATGTTTCATTGTACTACTTTCCGGGATAATGATTACAGTAGCACAGGAGATTGACTTACAGACAGCCAGCTGGGAAGAGATTGTTGATGCAGCTAAAGAAGAAGGGCAAGTAACTTTCTATGCCTGGTATTTCCCGGATTACTTTAAAGAAGCTGCACTGGATTTTGAGGATCAATATGGTATCAAAGTCAATTTGATTGTCGGGGACCAAACCGCTAACTTCAATAAAGCAATATCCGAAAAGGATCGTGCTGTCGGGACTATTGATGTAATGATTGTTGGCGGACAATGGGTAAAGACTACTATGGATCTGGACCTCTTCTATGGACCTATGAAGGACGTTATACCTGATGCGGATAAGCTCGCTCCATCTCTCTGGGAGGTTCAGGAAGGTGTGTTAACCAGAGGGTACCTAACTCCTTTTCATAGAAACCAAACAGGAATTCTTTATGATCCGGAGCGTGTTTCCAACCCACCGCAAACCTGGGGAGAACTTGAAGAATGGATAGATGCCAACCCCAAAAAATTTGGGTTTAACGATCCTTCAAAGGGTGGTTCCGGTCAATCTTTCGTTCATACATTGATTAAGGAAACTACCGGTGGCTTAGAGAAGTATAAAGGTGATACCGAAGTAGTTCCAGAAAAGGTAGAAAATTGGAATTTGGCCTGGGATTGGGTGAATTCCCGCAAGGATAAACTGACCTTTACCGTGTCAAATAATGATTCTATTACCAGGCTTAATGACGGAGAAATTGCGATGACCTTTGCCTGGGATGACAATGTTAAGGATATGATGAATAAAGGAAATATTTTCACCAGAGCGAAGATGTATATTCCCAAAATGGGAGCAGCAGGTGGCGGAGATACCATGGGTGTACTGAAGAATTCACCAAACAAGGCCGCTGCAGCGCTTTTCATCTATCATATTACTACGAGAGAGCAGCAGCTGAAAAAGTTTGAGATGCTGGGTGCCTATCCTGCAAGAACTGATATTGAAATTGAAGGAACGTTGTTGACTGAAGAAGACAGGGCAAATAATGCTATTGCCTGGTTCCCTGCACCTTATAAAGACTATATGATTTCTGAATTTGTCAAGAATGTGTTAATGAAATAGATTATTTAGTTGCGAGCCAGGGATAATAAATTCCTGGCTCGCAATATCGCAGTTTGATTATCCTATCTATTTTTAAAATCATTGTTTGTTGAAAGTGTTTACAATGACTCCATAAGATTTGAAGACACTTTAGAGATGATTCAGATTTTATCATTGAAAATAGTATAGTCCTCAGAAACGAGGTTGTGCGGTAAACTTAAATTGTATAATAGTAGAGGATCCTGTGGCAAAACTAAGAATTGTTAATTTAACTAAAAGGTTTGATGAAGTTCTAGCCGTGGATAATATTAGCTTAGAAGTGGCTGAGGGTGAATTTGTTACTTTGCTTGGGCCTTCAGGTTGTGGAAAGACAACAACTCTGAGAAGCATTGCAGGATTTCTCTATCCTGATGAGGGAGAAATTTTTTTTGGAAATAAGATTATGAACAATATTCCCCCAAACAAGCGGAATACAGCCATGTGTTTCCAGTCTTATGCTTTGTTCCCTCATATGTCTGTCTGGGATAATATAAGTTTTGGGTTGAAAATGAAGAAAGTTACCCGACAGAAACAAAAGAAAAGGGTAGAAAAAGTGATGGAGATGTTGGGGATTGGAGATTTAAAAAAACGGAAACCCGGAGAGCTTTCCGGGGGACAACAGCAGCGGGTTGCTCTGGCAAGGGCTATTGTGACAGAACCTGAGATTCTTCTTTTTGATGAACCGCTTTCTAATCTGGATGCTAAGTTGCGTGTCCAGGTGCGGGTTGAAATAAGAGAAATGCAAAAACGGCTCGGAATAACCACTATTTATGTGACCCATGACCAGGATGAAGCACTTGCAATATCGGATAGAATTGTTGTTATGGACAGAGGCCATATTGAACAGGTAGGTGATCCCCATACCATCTATCGGGCTCCTGAAACCAGTTTTGTGGCTGGATTCATCGGTCTAGCAAATATATTCGAAGGAACCATAGTTGCTCGAGACGGTAATCGTTATACTGTGGAATCCCCCTTTGGTAAAGTAGTAATTGTCTCTGAGGATCCAAAGGTATCCAAAGAGAATAAAAAAGTTAAAGTTATTTGGCGACCTGAGGATATGGATATTTATACCCCGGGAGCACCGAATAGAATTAAGGGAAAAATACTGCAGGCAGTATTTATGGGAAATATTACGGATATTTTTATGGATGTTAATGGGAATAAAATGCGTGCCCAAACTGATGAATCCAGAAAACTCATTGCAGGAGATGTTATAGAATTCAGTATTCCTGAAAATGCCTTTAGTATTTTAAGGAGGTAAAAATTGAAGGAAAAGGAGAATTTACCTTTACATTTTCTAATGCTTATCCCGGGAGTGGGATTCATCCTGTTATTTGTTGGGTCTTCAATATTTATAACTCTTGTGCAAAGTTTCGGTCTTTTTAGTATTACCGGAAAGTCAGCCTTCACTTTAGAAAACTGGAAAGCAATATTACAGGCTAGAGAATCAATGGATTCTCTTTTTTTTTCCCTCAAAATGGGTTTTTTAAGTTCAATAGGTACCGTAGTAGTTGCCTTTCCCATTGCATTATTCTTTAGAAAAGGTGGAACCGGAAAGAGCATTATAGGGTCTATTATCAAAGTACCACTGTTTATACCTGCTCTGGTGGCAGCTTTTCTTATTCTGAACCTTATTTCTTACCATGGAATGGTAAATACGATACTAATGCGACTTAATCTGATTGATGAACAGTTACGTATGCTTAATGATAAATTTGGATGGGGAGTGGTGTTTATCCAGATATGGAAAAACCTTCCATTTGTGCTGCTTATTATAATGGCATCATTAGCATCGATTAGAGATGATACCATCGATGCAGCAAAGAATTTAGGAGCAGGGTACTGGTCGATATTATTCAGGATATATGTACCCCTGGCTATGCCCGGTATACTGGTTTCTATGATTCTTATGTTTATCAAGGCTTTTGGAGATTTTCCCATCGTTAGTGTTGCAGGGCCAATCTATCCTTCATCCATGGCAGGAAGAATGCATATCATGGCCACTATATATCAGCAATGGGATCAGGCAGCTGTGTTAGGGGTTATTATTATTGTGACCGCCTTTATTGTTATCTGGGGGTATTCACGTTTAGCGGAATTAATAAAATGAGAGGGGTACTATGATCCCAAAAAATAATACGGTAAAAATAGCACCACATCTTATTCAGGCACATAGACTAAGACATTTTTACTTGCTTCTAACAGTCTTTTTTATGATAGTTTTGATTTTGTGGGTTGGCATTCCAATCCTCATGGCGGTAATGTGGTCATTAGTTGATCCAAAAAATCCCTGGTCTTTTCCTGATCTTTTTCCACCGAGCTTTTCTCTTGCACAATGGAAATATGTCTTTGATTATACCAATATTGGCAGAGCATTACGTACCAGTTATAGTCTTGCTCCACTGTCAGTGCTTCTATCATTGATCTTATCATTACCAACTTCCTATATATTAGGCAGAAAGAAAATACCCGGGAAGAAATTCTTTATGTTGGCGGTATTGCTTCCTATTATTATGCCTGGTATGGTGGTAGCACTTTTTTTAAGCAGAATTTTTAATACATTTGGATTGAGCCAAACTTTTTTTGGTCTTGTGCTTGCTCATACACTTATGAGTATACCATATATGATAAGGGTAATGACCACCAGTTTTCAGGCAATACCTCAGGATGTAATAGATGCGGCAGAAAATTTAGGAGCAAACACCTTTGTTAAAATTAGAGATATTTTTCTACCCATGATTCGTCCCGGATTACTGGCAGGTATGATATTTGCCTTTACTGTCAGCATTGAAGAATTTAACCTCACTTTTGTTATCGGCACCCCTACTTTCGAGACCATACCGACCATTCTTTATTCTTTTATGGGATATAATTTTATAAGAACAAATGCCTCGGTAGTAGCATTACTTATGATGACACCAAACATTATTATGCTGTTTATTGTAGAACGTTTTCTAAAATCCGATTATCTGGCAGCATCCCTAGGAAAGATGTAAGTTATTTATTTAACCATAAAAAGATTAATATAAGTTAGATGACAATTTTTTACCTGAAGTCCAAAGGTGGAAGTTATATTGCTTAGAAATATTATAGCTAAAATATAAATAAAAAAT
>CAZPII010000033.1:0-12461 GCA_964586485.1 uncultured Atribacterota bacterium
TTTAGAAAAAGAAGGTATCGGAAGACCAAGTACTTATGCGGTTATTATTGACAAAATTCAAAGCAGAGGTTATGTAGAAAAAGAAAAAAAGAAGTTGAAACCAACAAAATTGGGAATCGTTGTAGAGCAATTTTTAATGAATTACTTTTCCAATATTATTAATGTAAAATTTACTGCAAAAATGGAAAGCAAATTAGATAAAATTGAATCAGGAGAACAAGGATGGCAAAAGATATTGGATGATTTTTATCAATTATTATTGCAGGACATGAACCAATTAACAAAAAAGCCACCGAAAGAATTGATTGAGCAGAGCAAAGAATTTGCAAAAGAAAAATGTACGGTTTGCGGTAACCAAATGGAAATAAAAAATGGTCCTTATGGCAAATATCTGGCTTGTTCCAAGTTTCCCATAAAACATCCTACGATGCCTTATATAGAAAGAATAGGCGTTCCCTGTCCAAAAAATGATTGTGATGGCGAGATAATTAGACGGAAAAGTAAAAAAAATAGAATATTTTTTGGATGTAGTCGCTACCCTGATTGTAATTTTTATTCAATTTATTTACCAGTTAATAAGAAATGTCCAAAGTGTGGCTCCATATTAGTAAAAATTAATAGCAAAAGAAAGGGCAATCTTTATAAATGTAGTGCAAAAGAATGTAATTTTTACGAAAAGGCTTTAAAAGATGAATAAATCAAAAAATAAGATAAATCATATAAAATATTACGAAGATTTCTTAAAAGAAAAGAAGAATTTTTCTTATAACACAATCATTGCATATATTAAAGATGTAAAAGAGTTGACATATTTTATTAAAAAATACAAGAATGCAATTGATTTTACTAAAGTAGACTATCAATTACTTAGAAAATATGTTGTCTATTTAATGCAAGAAAAATATGCCGAAAGAACAATAGCAAGAAAAATATCATCTTTAAGGGTATTTTTTAAATATCTAATACAACAGGGATTGATTGATAAAAATCCGGCTGAATATGTCCAAATACCAAAAATAAAAAAAAAGTTACCAGAATTTTTGTTTTATGAAGAAGTTATAAAAATATTAAATACTCCTAAAAAAGAGACGGATAAACCTATAAGGATGAGAGACCAGGCTATTATAGAGTTGCTATATGGAACAGGAATGCGGGTAACGGAACTATCCAATTTAAATACCGGTGATGTTGATTTGGAAGAGGATAATACAGTCACAGTAATGGGCAAAGGCTCCAAAGAACGAATATTACCATTAAGCAAACCCGTAAAAAAGGCTTTAGATATATATTTGAATTGTAGAAATATGGTTCCCAGAAAAAATTACCGCCAATTAATGTCAATTAAACCTTTGTTTGTTAACTGTTTAGGAAAAAGACTTTCTTCCAGAAGTATTCGTAGAATACTTAATAAATACATGCAATTGGCGTGTCTAAACAAAAAAATTAGCCCCCATGTTTTCAGACATACTTTTGCAACTCATTTGCTAAATGGTGGTGCTGATTTGCGGTCAGTCCAGGAATTACTAGGTCATGAAAGCTTGTCAACAACCCAAATATATACACATATTACAAAGGATAAATTGGTAAAGACCTATAATAAATTTATTCCTAGAAAATAAATTAACTAACCAGAAGGGAGAACTAAGGAAAATGTATAAAGGAACAACAATCCTTGCAGTTAGAAGAGATAATCAGATAGCCATTGCTGGAGACGGACAGATTACCATGGGAAATACAATTGCAAAAAACGAGGCAAAAAAAATAAGAAAAATATATCATGATAAAGTATTGACAGGGTTTGCGGGAGGTGCCGCTGATGCCCTTACATTGTATGAAAGATTTGAAAACAAGCTAGAGGAATTCCAGGGAAACCTAAAGAGGGCATCTATTGAACTTGCCAAAGACTGGAGGACTGATAAAGTTTTAAGAAGATTAGAAGCTTTGCTTATAGTGGCAGATTTACAGGATATGTTTACCATTTCAGGTAACGGTGATATTATAGAACCTGATAAACCAATTGCTGCTATCGGATCAGGTGGTATTTATGCAATTTCATCAGCACAGGCTTTACTGAGTTTTACCAAATTATCTGCTGTTGATATTGCTCTGGAATCTTTAAAAATTACTGCTTCAATCTGTATTTATACAAATGATCACATTGCTGTTGAATCGCTTGAGAGTTAATGGAGGATATAATGTTAAATAACTTAATACCATCTAAAATTGTAGCAGAATTAGATAAATATATTGTTGGACAAAAGCAGGCAAAAGAGGCTGTGGCTATTGCCTTAAGAAATCGAATTAGAAGAAAAAAATTGCCCAAAGAATTAATCGATGAAGTCACTCCAAAGAATATAATAATGATTGGACCTACGGGTGTTGGGAAAACTGAGATTGCCCGGCGATTGGCAAAATTGGTAAAAGCACCATTTATTAAAGTTGAAGCGACTAAATTTACTGAAGTTGGTTATGTTGGCAAAGATGTTGATTCTATGATTAGAGATCTAGTGCAAGCAGCTTTTCAACTTGTACGCAAAGAAAGGGTTGAAGTGGTTCGTCATAAAGCGAAAGATAGAGTGGAAGAAAGGATATTAAATGCACTTTTTCCAACAATTCGACAAGATGATTTACATAGTGAAGAGGATATGAATTATCGCAATCAAACAACTAAAATTATTGCTGATCAAGAAGATGGTTCCGAAGCCAAAAATGATATTAAGAGAGAAGACAAACAAAAAGAAAGATTTAAAAAAACAAAAGATAAATTAAGAGATAGACTAAGAAATGGGCAATTTGAAAACAGAATAATTGATATTGAAATTGAAGAACAAAGCCAATCTTCTCTTGAGCCATTCTCCAATATGGGTATGGAAGGAATCGGTATTAATTTTAAAGATATAATGGATAGAATGCTGCCCAGCAGGAAGAAAAAACAGAAAATAAAAATATCAGAAGCAAGAAAAATATTACTTGATGATGAAATTGAAAAAATGCTAGATAACAACAAAATTGCCAAAGAAGCTATCAATAGAACTGAAGAGCTGGGGATTGTGTTTATTGATGAGATAGATAAAATTGCGATGAAAGAAAAATCATATGGACCAGATGTTTCAAGGAGTGGTGTACAAAGAGATATTTTACCGATTATTGAGGGCTCTAATGTGATGACCAAATATGGTGCAGTGAAAACAGATCATATCCTTTTCATAGCTGCAGGAGCTTTTAATTCATCCAAACCTTCAGATTTAATTCCAGAGTTACAGGGTAGATTCCCTTTGCGAGTAGAATTAAATACTTTAAAACAGGAAGATTTAGAAAAGATATTAATTGAACCGGATAATTCATTAATTAAACAATACAAAGCACTTTTGAATACTGAAGGAATTGTATTGGACTTTGAGAAAGAGGCGATAAAAGAATTAGCTAGAATAGCATCAATGGTAAATGAGCAGAATGAAAATATAGGGGCTAGAAGACTTTACACAGTTCTTGAAAAATTATTGGATCGCATATCATTTAATGCCCCCAGGATAGGTAAAAGGAAAATTGTTATAACAAATAATTATGTAAGAAACCGCTTGCAGAATATTATCCGTAAAGAAGATCTTAGCAAGTATATTTTGTAGATATTAATATGATTCTAAACGGATCTTCTTGAATAGAAAAACTAATTATGTTATACTTATTTGGTTTTTAGCATTATTTATCTTATAATATTATTGTAATAAAATATTTTAATAATTTTAAAAAGGAGAGTGGTCATTTGAGCGTTGTATCAATGAAACAACTATTGGAGTCTGGTGTCCATTTTGGACATCAAAAAAGACGTTGGGATCCCAGGATGCGATCATATATTTTTACAGAAAGAAACAATATATATATCATCGATCTTCAACAAACTGTAAGGCTGATTGATGAGGCTTACAGCTTTGTTCGTGATCTGGCAAGTAAAAATGGAAATATTTTGTTTGTAGGAACAAAAAAGCAAGCCCAGGAGTCTATCAGTACAGAGGCTGATAACTGTGGTATGCCCTATGTTAATTATAGATGGCTAGGGGGTACTTTGACGAATTTTAATACCATCAATCAGAGAGTTAAACGTCTTTTTCAATTGGAAGAAATGGAACAAGGAGAAAAGTTTGATTTATTACCAAAAAAAGAAGTAATCATCTTGAGAAGGGAAAAAGAAAAACTCGAAAAACTATTAACTGGTATTAGAAATATGGAAAAGCTTCCTGATGCTTTATTTGTAATTGATCCTAAAAGAGAGAACATTGCAGTAGCTGAGGCAAAGAAATTATCTATACCCATTGTAGCGGTTGTTGATACTAATTGTAACCCGGAAGAAATTGACTTTGTAATTCCTGGTAATGATGATGCAATCAGGGCTATTAAATTAATGACTTCAGTTATCGCAGATGCCGTATTGGAAGGTAAAAAAGCATCATTGGAAGAAAAGGAAAATGCTGAAGTAGCCGTATAACAAATATACTATGTAACTCATGTGTTATATTTAAATAAGTTGACTCAAAGGAGAAAAATAGAAGATGAGTATCAGTGCTAAGCTAGTGAAAGAATTAAGAGATAAAACAGGTGCAGGTATGATGGAATGCAAAAAGGCATTAACTCATACTAATGGAGATATTGAAAAGGCAGTAGATTATTTACGAAAAAAAGGAATTCAATCAGCTAGTTCGAAATTTGGTCGTAAAACTTCAAATGGCCTAATAACATCATATATACATTTAGACGGTAAAGTTGGTGTGCTATTGGAAATTAATTGCGAGACAGATTTTGTGGCAAAAACCCCGGAATTCCAGGAATTAGCAAAAAATATTACTTTACAAATTGCTGCTGCTAATCCGAAATATATAAAACGTGAAGATGTGCCTGAAGAAATAATTCAAAAAGAAAAGGAAGTCTATTATAGCCAGGCAGAAAATTTAAATAAACCCCAGAAGGTACTTGAAAATATTGCTGAGGGTAAGCTTAATAAATTTTATAAAGAAATTTGTTTACTGGAACAAGAATATATTCGAGACCCGGAAAAAACTGTCAACCAACTGATTTTAGAAACAATTGCCAAACTCAAGGAGAATATAACAATTAGTCGTTTTGTTAGGTTTCAACTCGGTGAATAAGATTATCTAATTAGCTGAATAATTAGTACATTAAATAAATTAAAACATAGTGCTCAGTATAAGAACGGTAATAATAATAAAAATATGATAAAAAATAAACCAATATATAAAAGAGTATTATTAAAACTGGGTGGCGAATCTTTTGCCGGGAAAGAAAAGATTGGTATTGACATTAATCGGGTCAAGTTTATATCAGAAGAATTAACCGAAATAAAAAGTATGGGAATACAAATTGCTATCGTTATCGGTGGAGGCAATATATTTAGAGGAAGAGAAGCAAGTAGAAAGGGGATTAACCAGGTATCTGCTGATTATATGGGAATGCTGGGGACTGTAATAAATGCCCTTGCTCTTCAAGATTCGTTAGAGAAACTAAATATTGAGACTAGAGTTCAGACAGCCATTGAAATGAAAGCTATTGCAGAGCCTTATATAAGGAGAAGAGCGATAAGGCATTTAGAAAAGAACCGAATTATTATTTTGGCTGCAGGTACGGGACATCCTTTTTTTACCACAGATACCGCTGCCGCCTTAAGAGCAATAGAATTAGATGCTGACGCAATTCTAAAAGCAACAAAAGTAGATGGAATTTATGAGTCTGACCCGCTTATAAATTTAAATGCTTTGAAATACAAAAAAATAAGTTTTCTTGATTTTTTAAATAAAAATTTAAAAGTTATGGATGCTACATCGATATCATTATGTATGGAAAACAAGCTACCTGTTATAGTGTTTAATTTGAATTCACCCGGAAATATAAAAAAGGTTATTTTAGGTGAAGCAATCGGAACAATAATAAAGGGGGATTAAAGTATGATACCTGAAATTCTTAAAGAAGCTGAGCATAAAATGAAAAAAGCAATCCAGATAACCAAAGAGGAATTGGCTCATATTAGAACAGGAAGGGCATCAACTGCATTAGTAGAGAACATTAAAGTAGATTATTATGGAATTGCAACCCCGTTAAAAGAAATTGCTAACATATCAGTTCCCGAGGCTGATCTGATTGTTATCCAGCCATGGGATAAGAATAGCGTGAATGAGGTAGAAAAATCTATATGGAAAGCTGATTTGGGATTAACTCCAAACAATGACGGTGCGGTTATTCGATTATCTATTCCTCCTCTGACAGAAGAAAGAAGAAAAGAAATGGTAAAATTTGTAAAAAAGGAAGCTGAATCTGCCAAAGTTGCAATAAGAAATGTTAGAAGAGAAATAAACGATAAGATTAAGAATTTGGAGAAAAATAGCGATATATCTGAAGACCAGGAAAAAGAAGCGCAAAAGGAAGTACAGGAATTAACAGATAAGTATACTAAAGAGATGGACGAAGTATATAAGCTTAAAGAAGCAGAAATAATGAAGGTATAATCTTGAACTTGAAAAAGGAAAATCATCTATAATATGATTAATCTGGATGAATTCATTGGATGTGTGCCTGTCAAAGCATATGTACAAGTGATGTTATGGTAGAAGAATAGAGATTTGCCAGACCCCCTTTTAATTATATGAATTACAAATTAATGAGTTGTTGCTTATAATAAAAGGGGATTTTTGTAAGTTAGCTAGAGTGCAAGAGTTAAAAAATGTTTAAAAATAGCAGAAAATATAGTAAACAACAAGTATTAAAAGAAATCCCCAGACATTTAGCTATTATAATGGATGGAAATGGAAGATGGGCAAAAAGACATAATTTACCACGCTTTGCCGGTCATCAGGCTGGGTTGAAAACAGTAAAAATGGTCATAACCGAATCTATAAAAGCAGGTGTTAAAATACTAACAATATATGCTTTTTCCACTGAAAATTGGAAAAGATCAAAAAATGAAATAAATGCCCTGATGACTTTATTTCAAGAAGTTATTGAAAAGGAAAGAAAAGACCTGATTGAAAATAAAATTAAAGTAAGGTTTATCGGGCACAAAGAAAACTTATCCAATTCTTTGAATATTGCTATGACTAAATTAGAAGAAGAAACGATAGATAATAATAGTTTTTTCCTAAATATCGCCATTAACTATGGCGGAAGATCTGAATTATGCCAAGCTTTTCAAACTATTTATCAAAAACTTACAGACGGCGAAATAAAAAATGTAGAAATTAATGATAAGCTGATTAATCAATATCTTTTTACTGCGAATATGCCTGATCCTGATTTATTGATTCGCACAGGAGGAGAAAAAAGAATTAGTAATTTCCTTCTATGGCAGATTGCCTATACTGAGTTATGGTTTACAAAAACATTCTGGCCTGACTTTTCTAAAGAAAATTTATGGAGAGCTTTTACTGATTATAAAAAAAGGGTGAGAAAATTTGGGGGAGAAGTTTGAAAAGATAAAAATACGAACAATTACTATTGCTATTGGTATTCCTTTCGTGTTGTTCATTATTTATCAAGGCGGTGTTTTTTTCAATATAGTAATTGCCCTATTGGCAATTATTGGTACCCTGGAGTTATGGAATATTGTTAAAAATGATTATCAGCCTTCTTTGATATTAGGCCTTGTTGCAAGTTTATTTTTTTTATTTGAAAAGACTCTTCAGGAGTCTTTTTTTGTTGAAGAAAGAATATTTTTTAGCCTTATTCTGTTAACTATATTTATGGAACATTTTTTATTAAAAAGCAAAAAAATTTCCATAATAAATATTGCAATGACCTTGTTTATTTCTATATATATCGGATACTTTCTTTCATTTTTAATTGAAATTAGAAGTTTGCCTCATGGCAATACTTTACTTATTTTTGCTTTATTTGCTACTTGGGCAAGCGATACTCTAGCCTATATTGTTGGTATTAATTTCGGAAAGAGACATATTTTCCCAAAAGTTAGCCCAAATAAAACACTAGAAGGATGTATTGGTGGTATTATAGGAGGAGCAATTTGCAGTATGATCTTTTGTTTTTTGCTTCCTTTTAATCTTTTAGTATTATTTGTTTTAGGCTTAATTGCAGCAGTTAGTGGTCAAACAGGAGATTTGTTTGAATCTAAGATAAAAAGAAGCTTTAATGTAAAAGATTCGGGCAAAATACTACCCGGTCACGGTGGTATATTGGATTGTATGGATAGTATATTATTTTCTGTGCCAACTTTATATTATTGCTTTATTATACTAAATTATCTAAATATCCTCTAAAAAGTTATGGAGAGAGAAGAATATTATGAAAAAACGGATAGCAATATTGGGTTCAACTGGATCTATTGGCAAACAAACTTTAGACGTAGTAAAAAATGAACCGGAAAGCTTTGAAGTAGTTGTTTTATCAGCCTGGAAAAATATTGAATTACTAAGAGAACAAATTACTCATTTTAAACCCAGGTATGCAGTAGTAAAAGATGACAGGTTAGCCAAAGAATTAAAAAACAGATTATCAAATAAAATAAATTGTCGCATATTATATGGTGATTTCGGTCTTAGCAAAGTAGCAACCAGTGACGAGATTGATATGCTAGTAATTGCAATTACAGGTATGGCAGCCCTAAAACCAACGATTGAAGCTATTAATGCCAAGAAAGAAATTGGGTTGGCCAATAAAGAGATTTTGGTTTCAGCAGGAGAAATATTGCTAGAACAAGCTAGGGCAAATAAAATAAAAATAATTCCCATTGATAGTGAACATAGCGGTATTTTCCAATGTATCCAACCAGAATTTCTCGGTAATATTGAGAAAATAATGATCACCGCATCAGGTGGACCATTTTATCATCTAAAAGAAAGTGCTTTTGATAGTGTATCAGTTGAAGAAGCCCTTAATCATCCCAATTGGCAGATGGGGAAAAAAGTATCGATCGATTCTGCTACTTTGATGAATAAAGGTTTGGAAGTTATTGAGGCATACCGCCTTTTTGATATTCCGATTAACAATATTGAAATATTAGTCCATCCTCAAAGTTATATCCATGCCCTGGTTCAATATAATGATGGTAGTATGATTGCCCAAATTAGTAACCATGATATGCGTATACCAATACATTTTGCTTTGCATTATCCAAAAAGATTTGCAAACAGTTTTCCAAGAATAAATTTAGCAAAAATTGGCCAACTAACTTTTAAAAAACTGGATACAAAAAGATTTCCCAGTATTGACTTATGTTATGAAGCAATTAAACAGGGAGGAACTTTTCCGACGGTGCTGAATGCAGCCAATGAAATAGCTGTTAATGCCTTTTTGAATCAAGGGTTAAAATTTAAGGATATTGTTAAAGTAGTAGCAATGGTGATGAATAAACATAAAAATAAAACCAATCCATCCATTCATGATGTTATATATCAGGATCGTGAGACAAGAAAATTAACAACAAAAATTTGTAATGAAATTAAAAATTGAAATATAACAAAAAAATAAATTATTAAAAACTGCCTAGCGCTTAATGGTGCTGGAAATAACAAGAGGTGATAATCTAAATTGGTAACACTATTAGCCTTTATTTTTGTTCTGGGAATTGCCATTTTATTTCATGAGTTTGGTCATTTTATTACAGCGAAAATCTCAGGGATAAAAGTTTTTCGGTTTTCAATAGGATTTGGCCCAAAAGTGACAGGAATTTTTTGGAAAGGGACCGAATATGTTTTGTGTTTATTTCCCTTTGGCGGGTATGTTAAAATGGCAGGCGAAAATGCACAGATAGAAAAAGAAATTGGCAAAGAAGCATTAAATGATGAAATTGTGCCTGATGAAGAAAGATTTGATAAAAAATCATTATTAACCAGAGTTTCAGTTATCATTAATGGTCCTATTATGAATATTGTTTTAGCAATATTATTACTTATAATTGTTTTTTTATTTTCCGGGACTGCTCAAATTACTAATACCATTAGTGAAGTTGAACAGGGGAGCCCGGCAGCTGAAGCAGGAATTGTGAGCGGTGATCAAATTATTGCCATTGACTCTAATAAAATTGAACACGCTCATGAAATATCAGAAATAATTAATAAAAATAAAGAGGAAATAATCCCCATAAAAATTTTGCGGAATGGTAATGTGTTCGAAACTAATCTTACTCCGGTATATAATTCTGAGTATGAAAGAGCTATGATTGGTATAACTCTTGAAGTCAAAAAGGTAGAATTGACCTTTTACCAATCCATCAAAAAATCTATTGCAACGACCGGTGAAATAATCGGGTTGATTGGAAGGGGGTTTGTAGAAATGTTTACAGGAAATATGCCTGTAGAATTGGCCGGGCCTCTGGGGATTGCCCAGATGGCTGGAGAAGCTGCCCAGGTTGGTTTTCTGAATTTATTATTTTTTACAGCAGTAATTAATATTTTTCTTGGAATCATTAATCTTTTTCCAATCCCTATTCTAGATGGAGGCCAAATTGTACTCTTGGCAATTGAAAAAATAAGAGGAAAACCACTTGAGCCGGAGCATATTAACTTTCTTTACATGATTGGAATGGCACTAATTGTCATGATTTTCATTATAGCAACATATCAAGATATATTAAGAATTTTTCTAAAATAATCGGGCTTTAAAGATGATAGAAGGAATTAAACGCAGAAAAAGTAGGGTTGCAGAAATAGGTAAGCTAAAAATAGGTGGAGATTATCCTATTTCCGTACAATCAATGACTAATTGTGATGTTAAAAATATCGAGCATACGATTAGTCAACTCAAAAAGTTGGAAGCTGCAGGATGCGATTTGGTGCGAATTGCCTTCCCGGATATCGAGTCCTGTCATCTCATTCCCATTATTAAAAAAAGTACCAATATTTCCATCATGGCTGATATTCACTTTAATCATCTGATTGCTCTGGAAGCCATAAAATATAATATTGACGGAATAAGAATCAATCCAGGAAACATAAGAAAAGAAATGTACTTGAGCAAAGTAGTAGAAGAAGCGCAAAAGAAAAACATTATGATACGTTTTGGAGTAAATGCTGGGTCGCTGGATAAAAGTATTATGGAAAAATATCATGAACCAAATTATAAAGCGATGATTGAAGAAACAGAACGCTTGATTAATTTTATAGAGAAAATGAATTATTGTAATATTGTTCTTTCTATTAAATCAAGCAATGTTTTGGATACTATCATGGCTAATGATATCATCGCTGAAAAATGTGAGTATCCTCTTCATATTGGTATAACAGAAGCAGGTTTTGATCGCTCAGGTATTATCAAATCATCTGTTGGAATTGGTATATTGCTCTATAAAGGAATTGGGGATACTATTAGAGTATCTTTATCAGGTGATCCTGAAGAGGAAGTTATAACAGGCTACAATATATTAAACACACTTGGAATTAGAAAAAGGGGAATCAATATCATTGCTTGTCCTACCTGTGGTAGATGCCAGGTTGATATTCATAATATTGGCAAACAAATTGAAAAAAACTTGAAAGATATAAAATATTCATTTACTGTTGCAATTATGGGTTGCATAGTAAATGGTCCGGGAGAAGCAAAAAATGCTGATGCCGGAATAGCTTTTAATAAAGAAGAGGGAATGGTTTATAAAAAAGGTCAATTGATTGGTCGTTATAATATTGATGAATCTATAAAGAAATTGTTGATAGTAATAAGGCTAATGTCGGAAAAAAAGAGAAATTAATAGTTTTTTGTGCTAATATAGTATGATGGTTCTTGTCTGAAAACTCAATTTTAAAAAATTAGGAATATAGAATGAACATATCTACCATAATACCAGCTTACAATGAAGAAAATACCATTGAAGATGTTATTAAAACAGTTAAAAAAATACCTGAAATTGATAAAATCATTGTAGTAAGCGATGGTTCTACCGATAATACAGTGGAAATTGCGCGTAGTTTGAATGTTAGAGTTTTTGAAATGAAAAAAAATATAGGGAAAGGAGGGGCAATAAAAAAAGGTTTTGAAAAAACTGATTCCGATATATTGCTATTTTTAGATGCAGATTTAATCGGCTTAAGATGTGAGCATATTTATTCTTTGATTAATCCGATTAAAAATAATTTTGCCGATATGACTATTGGTGTTTTTAGCAAAGGAAGATTAATAACTGATTTACCGCAATTTATTATGCCCAACCTTTCCGGGCAAAGAGCAATAAAAAGACAGATTATAGACATTATACCAGATCTCGATTTATTAAAATTTGGTCTGGAAATTGCCATTACTAAAACTGTTAAAAAATATAACTATAGAGTAAGCAAAGTAAAGCTTCATAATTTAACTCAGAGGATGAAAGAAGAAAAATATGGTTTTGTTGAAGGTACTAAAAAAAGATTACAGATGTATTTAGATATTGTAAAACAAATAAAGCTGGACTAATATTACTCAGCTAGCAAATTGGAAGTGGCATTCAGTGTGCTGTTGTTTGGGCTGAAAGT
>CAZPII010000034.1:0-5232 GCA_964586485.1 uncultured Atribacterota bacterium
GATTGGATACTATCAATAATTTTTCCTTCATAATTTGACTGAATAAATTCCAGCTTAATACCTGTTTTAAGTGCATATTTCTCCAATCTATTATTAATCTCTGCCAAAGTAATAGCACCGTAATGTTTCTCTTTCCTTTTGCCCAGTTGATTTAAATTAGGCCCATTAATAAAACCTATCTTTACCATAACACCTCTTTCCCCTCACAAATAGTATTAAAAACGTGAACAACTTCTTCCTTAAAAATTGGTTGAACTAAATGTACTTTCCCGATTTTTTCAGGCAAAACAAACCGAGTGACTCCATTCTTATTTTTTTTATCAAATTGGATTATATTCCAGAATTTTTCCATATTTATCTGTCTGAGATCCATTTTCATGGAAAGTTCTAATTTCTTAATAATATTTTCAATTTTTATTATCTCTTCTTTTGAGCAAATATTGCGATGAAAGGCTAACCTGGCCTCCAGTAATAACCCTACTGCTACCGCTTCACCATGTGTTAACATTTCGTAACCATCAATTGCTTCCAGTGCATGACCGATGCTATGCCCCAAATTCAAATAATGCCGGTGTTTTTTTTCCCATGGATCCTGTAGAATAATATCTCTTTTTAATTGTATTGCCTGATTGACCAGGATATCCAGTGCTACCCTGTCTTTTTGTAATAAACCAGTAATATTCTCCTCCAGCCAGTGGAAAAATGAAGGAGAACCAATAATAGCAATTTTAATCGCTTCTACAAGTCCATTTTTTAAATGCATATCCGGCAGGCTTTGTAATACTGTAGAGTCAGTAAAAATGGCAATAGGCTGGTAAAAACTACCAATAATATTCTTTGCCCTGAGATGATCGACCGCTACTTTTCCTCCGATACTGCTGTCAATCTGCGCTAAAAGTGTAGTGGGGATATGAATCAGGGGAATCCCTCTCATAAATGTTGCAGCAATAAATCCTCCCAGATCTCCAATTACCCCACCACCCAGGGCAATCATTGTAGTAGAACGGTTCACTTTTAATTCCAACAGCCGGTCATATATATTTTCTGCAACATGAATATTCTTGCTTTTTTCTCCATCGGGGACTTCGATGACTTTTACGATAATATCTTCTCCGGATAAAGCATGAACTAACCGTTCACCGTAGAGTTTTTTTACCAGAGGATTAGTAATTAGAATAACCTCTCTTCCGGGCAATAAAGGGATAAGATTGTTTTTAATGTCCGCTAAAATATTATTGCCTATTATCATCTTACAGTAATACTTTTTTTCAAATTGCATGTCAATTGTTTTCATATTCATCTCCCTGACAAATCTTTAATACCTTGTTCACCACTTTTTCAACTGGAATATCCGATGTATCTATACAATTGGTAAATCTACTATATTGCTCTTTTCTCTTATTCATTAAACAAATAATTTTTTCCAACTTGTTTTCCCCTGATAACAAAGGACGGGTATTTTCTTTTTTTAATCTATTAAAAATCACTTCCGGTCTTGCCTTTAACAAAACAATAATTCCATGTTTTCGAGCTAATTGGAAATTTTCTTCATCAAGCAAAGTCCCTCCGCCGGTAGCAATAATCAAGTTTTTCTTCTTTAGAATTTCATTTAAGACTTCCTTCTCCAATTTGCGAAAATAACTTTCACCCTCTTCATTAAAAATATTTACAATAGGTTTTCCTTCCCTATTTTCAATAATACTATCTATGTCTATGCATTTTTTCCCCATTTGGTTTGATAAGGTGCGGGCAATAGTGCTTTTGCCTGTGCCCATAAAACCGGTAATAAAAATATTTCTCTTTAACACTTTTTTAGCCTCTCCAGATAATATTGATAATTAGATTCGACTTCACAAATAGAATCTCCGGCAAATTTCTCTATAAAGGCAGCTGCTAATTCCCAATTAACCACAGCTTCTCCAATAACGCTTGCAGCCGGAACTGCACAGACATCGGATCGCTGATAATTTGCTTTTGTTTCTTTTTTACTTATTAAATCAATCGAAGAAAGAGGTTTGCGCAAGGTAGGAATGGGTTTTACATAAACACGAACTATCACTTCTTCTCCGTTGGTTATACCGCCTTCTATTCCTCCAGCCCAATTCTTTTCCCGAAAATAATCTATTCTGTTATATTTTTTATCCTGTCCGTCTTTATAATAAATAGCATCCTGAACTTGGGAGCCTCTATTTTCTGAACTTTTGATCCCCTCACCAATCTCTACTGCTTTAACGCTGGGAATACTCATAATAGCTCCTGCAATACGAGTATCAATTCTTCTATCCCAAAAAACATGACTTCCCAAACCAGGGGGAACATTCTGTGCTATTACCTCAAATAAACCACCCAGTGAATCTCCATCCTTTTTAGCCCGGTCTATCTCCTGACACATTTCTTCGGAGATTTTTGAATCCAGACAGTAGACTGATGATTGATTAATCTTTTTTTTAAGATTATTTTCTAGTTTTTTCTTTTGGTTTATCATATTATCTTCAGCTGATATTTTGCCAATACGAATAACATGACTATAGGTAAAAATAGAAAAATATTTTAATAATTCCCCGGCAACCGAACCAATGGCTACTCGCATGGCAGTTTTACGGGCACTTGCCCTTTCTAAAATAGATCGGTAATCATTCAGATTATATTTTAATACACCGGCTAAATCAGCGTGTCCCGGCCGTGGAACAGTTAAACTTTCCCGATCTTCAATTTTTTGATTGTCCCAATCCTTGTTTTTTATCATCAACCCTATCGGACTCCCTATGGTCTTACCAGAGATAATTCCGGATAAAATATCAATACGATCCCTTTCAATATTCATCCTATTTCCCCTGCCGTATCCACCCTGCCTTCTTTGCAGTTCCTTGTTTATAGCCTCACTATCTAAAGTGAAACCACCCGGGAAACCCTCGATAATACCCAACAAACATTTTCCATGTGATTCACCTGCATCTAAAAAACGCAACATCTTTCGCATATCCTCCTATACATTAAAATTATGTATAAAGCTTTTTTGCTATTTCATCCAATACATGAGTCATGATCTTCTGATCAGGATGAATTTCGGTCCATAAATAGAAACTCTCGGCTGCCTGGTATACCAGCATTGCTTTCCCGTTTATTACTTTATTACCATTCTTTTCTGCTTTTTTTAGCAAAAGAGTTCTATCCGGATTATAAATAAGGTCATAAACAAATAATTTTAATGGTAATTTGATATATTCAGGCAAAGGATTTTCTTCGGGATAATACCAGCTACCCAGTGGTGTAGTATTAATAATCAGATCTGCTTCATTAATTTCTTTCTGCATGTTTTTATCGTGAAATGAAAATACTTTTATCGTACAATGAGGAAACAGGGCTTCAAAATTCTTTTTTATCTTCTGGGCATTATTCAGGCTTCTGTTGAAAATTGATATTCCGGAACAACCCTCTTCTGCCAGAGAAAAAACCACAGCCTTCGCTGCACCTCCGGCTCCCAAAACGATAGCCTTCTTATCAGCAAGTTCAACTCTGCTATCTTTCACCAGGGGCAGTTTAAATCCAATACGGTCTGTATTGTAGCCATACAACTTATTATTATGCCTCACTACAGTATTGATCGCTCCAATTTTTGCTGATGGGGGATCAATGGAATCCATAAATTCCATTGATCTTTCTTTAAAAGGAATAGTAATATTTACCCCCCGGATACCTAACGCTTTTACTCCTAATATTGCATCCCGTAAATCGTCAACGGCTATTTGAAAAGGATAATAATGGTAATTTAAAGAATAGTAACGAATAAAATGCTGATGTATAAAAGGAGAAAAGCTTTTTTCTATATGTTCCCCCAATAATCCAACAATTGAAGTTTTGATGCCCATTATTTTTCTCCTTATACTGTTAATGAAATATTTTATAATAAACTTGCATAAATTCCGGATAAGAAACACCCATACACTGGGTTTCCTGAATTATTGTTTTGCCTTCGGCATAAGAAGCCGCTATTGCCAGGGACATAGCAATACGATGATCATGGTAGCTATCTACTGTACTTCCGGTTAACTCTGTTGGACCAATCACTTCAAAACCATCATCTCTTTCTGATATCTTTGCACCCATTCTCGATAAACTATCTACAATAGCTTTGATACGATCAGTTTCTTTTACCCGTAGTTCCCGGGCATCTTTAACCACTGTTTTGCCTCTAGCTTGTGTCGCAATCACTGCAACCAAGGGCAATTCATCGATAATACCGGCAATCATATTTTTATCAATATGTATTCCCTTCAACAAAGAACCCTTAATTTTAATATCTGCCCTGGGCTCATTGGAAATATTTTTTTGATTTACCAATTCCAACTGTGCTCCCATTTTTTCTAACACATCAATAAATCCAATACGAGTCGGATTAATACCGACATTGTTAATTGTTACCTCTGAACCTTCTCTGGCGCATCCCGCTGCCAGGAAATAAGCAGCAGATGAAATATCTCCGGGAATATCAATATCAATTCCTGTTAAGACTTTATCAGAATTTATTTTTATCTTATGATCGGGAGAAGATTGAATACTTGCCTGCATTGAGATTAACATCCTCTCGGTGTGGTCCCTGGTAACTTCCGGCTCCCTGATAATTGTATCTCCTTCTGCATAAAGACCAGCTAACAAAATGGCAGACTTGACCTGTGCACTTGCTACCGGCAAAGTATAATCAATTCCCTGTAACTTGCTTCCAATGATGCTTAATGGAGCGAAATTAATATTAAATACTCCTTTTATCCGGGCATTCATTAAGGATAATGGTTGAATAATTCTTTTCATTGGCCTTCTTCGTATAGAATCATCTCCATCTATCACACTACAAAAATCCTGTCCGCTCAATAATCCGGATAATAATCTCATAGTTGTTCCGGAATTACCCACATCAAGAACATCTCGTGGTGCCTGTAATCCATGAAGCCCTTTCCCTTTTATTTTTAAAAGAGAATTATTTATTTTTTCAATTTTAATACCCAGTGCCTGCATACACTTTAAAGTATTTTTACAATCCAAACTATCCAGATAATTATGGACCTTGGATTCTCCCTGAGCAATAGAACCCAGGATAATTGAACGATGGGTAATTGACTTATCACCGGGTACTGTGATTATACCTTTAACCTTTCTGTCTTTTATACCCTCTATAGCTATATCCAACTGAATATTCCTTTCTAAACAGAAGCATAACTGTGATTCAAGGTTTTA
>CAZPII010000034.1:5332-12419 GCA_964586485.1 uncultured Atribacterota bacterium
TAAGAATGGAAGGGGAAAGTGGTTAATTTTCTGGTATCCCCGATGATACCAATGATTACTTTCTCTTTTCCTTTGCTTAACTGTAATTCGAATCCCATGCTTTTTAATTTTTCAGTTATTTTATCCAAATTCTTATCATCAGAATGTCCGTCCATTACAACAATCATTTTTAATCTCCTATCTCTTTCTTTGAAAGTTTTTCTTTATATATCTCCGCTTTTTATTGATTATTTTATCCAACTGAATATTCCTTTCTAAACAGAAGCATAACTGTGATTCAAGGTTTTACCAACCGCATGAGCCACTTGTTCTACTTCTGATATCAGATTCTCAAAATGATCCAGATCCAACGATTGCGCACCGTCACTCATTGATGCCTCTGGATGTGGGTGTGTTTCAATAATAAGACCATCAGCTCCGGCAGCGATTGCCGCTTTAGACATAGGACCGATCAGTTCTTTTCTTCCGGTTGCATGACTGGGATCAACGATTATCGGCAAGTGACTTAATTCTTTAATTGCAGGAACAGCACTTAGATCGAGGGTATTCCGGGTATAATTTTCAAATGTTCTAATTCCTCTTTCACACAGGATTACTTTTTTGTTTCCTCCGGATAAAATATACTCTGCAGATAACAGCCATTCTTCAATAGTTGAGGACAGGCCTCTCTTTAACATTGCTGGCTTTTTGGTCTTACCTATCTCTTTTAACAACATAAAATTTTGCATATTTCTGGCTCCTATCTGAAAGATGTCAGCATAAGGTGCAATAATATCAATCTGTTCAATAGACATCACTTCAGTAATGACCAATAGTCCGTATTTTTTTGCCGCTTCACTCATTATTTTGAGTCCTTTTTTACCCAGACCCTGGAAACTGTAAGGTGAAGTCCTGGGTTTGAAGGCACCTCCTCTGAGTACTTTAACCCCAACACTGCTTACTCTACGAGCAATTTCATAGATCTGCTCTTCACTTTCTATCGCACACGGACCTGCCATGAGTACAGTTTCCTTCCCGCCAATAGAAACATCATTAATTTTGACAATAGTAGAAAGCTCCTTGAATTCTCTGCTGGCCAGTTTATATGGTTTCAAGACCCTGAGAACATCTATGACTCCCGGATAAGAATGGAAGGGGAAAGTGGTTAATTTTCTGGTATCCCCGATGATACCAATGACAATTTTATTCTTTCCTCTGATAATTTGCAGGTCAAATTTCATACTTTCTAACTTCTCAGTTATCTTGTTAATCTGACTCTCCTTTGACTTACCGTCCATTACAACAATCATTTTTAACCTCCATTTTATTGATTAAATCTTTTCTTAATTTCATTGCTTCATGTAAGTAGCAATGGTTTATTTCATCTTGAGATTTCTCAGTATTAATCTGAACAAGAATCCTAATACATCTTTTCAGTCCATCCGTATCTACTATATCTGCTTCCTGAACCCCGAAAAGAGGGACTTTTTGCCAGCCCAGTTGACGAGCTGCCGCAGCTGGAAAGGCAGCATTTAGGTCACGTGTCATGCTAAAGAAGATACTTGCAATATCCTCGGTTTCAAAATTATTAGCATCCTGTAAGGCAATTAATAATTCTTTGGTCCTTGCTAAAATAGATTTTTTATCATTTTTCTTTACTGTCGTTGCTCCTCTTATTCCTCTTATCGACACATTCTTAACCTCCTGTTATATGGATTAAAAAGATTAAAAACCAAAAAAGGGCTATAGGTAATAAAAAACCTATAGCCCTTTACATGTAACCACATATAAAGATACCATAGGCATTTTCGATGTTCATGCCTATGGTATCTATTTTATAATTGTTTATGTTATGATACTAAGGCATAAACATCGCCAATAAAATAAAAATAATAATAGTTAAAATTAAATATTCGCTGGCTCTGTTTCCTTAGTAACATATTTAATAATCCTCTTTTTGTTTATTATTAAATGTAAACTTAGCATAAAAGTAAGTTCATGTCAATAAAAATGATAAAATATTTTGTTGAAAATGTCGTTAATCACTTTTTGCCTGTCAATTTTATTTTGTAAAGAAATATTCTTTGCTTATTATAACTTATTGTGTTAATATTTTATCCTGTTTTTATATTACAGAATAAATAGTTAAAAAAGGTACAAATAATAATGAAATATACAAATCTAAAAAATATTGCCCTGATTGCTCATGTTGACCATGGCAAAACTACACTGGTTGATGCAATGTTAAAACAAAGTGGAACTTTCCGAAAAAACCAGGAAATAAAAGAAAGAATTATGGACTCCAATGATATGGAACAGGAAAGAGGAATTACTATCTTTTCCAAAAATGCCTCTGTCATATGGAATAATACTAAAATTAATATTGTCGATACCCCGGGCCATGCAGATTTTGGGGGGGAAGTTGAAAGAATTCTCAGAATGGTCAATGGAGTTCTTTTAATAGTTGACGCTTTTGAAGGACCGATGCCACAAACACGATTCGTTTTACGTAAATCCATGGAACTAAATATCGTTCCTATTATAGTAATCAACAAAGTAGACCGTTCTAATGCTCGACCCAAAGAAGTGCTGAATGAAATCTATGATTTATTTATTGAATTGGGTGCTGATGATGAACAAATTGATTTTCCTGTAATTTACACCTCAGCCAGAATGGGTTTAGCGGGATTTTCTCCCGATTCTATGAATCAAAATCTGGAAATACTCTTTTCAGCTATTGTAAAATATGTCCCTTCACCTGTTATAAATAATAAAGCTCCTTTACAAATGTTGATAACCAATTTAGACTATGACGATTATGTTGGAAAGGTTGCAGTGGGACTGATTATTCGGGGAAAAATCAAGGAAGGCGAAAATATAACTTTAATCAAACGTGATAAGAGACACCTCAATGGTAAAGTTGTCAAACTTTACGTCTTTGAGGGTTTAGAAAGAGTTGAAACCAAACACGCTTTTTCTGGTGAAATCATCGCCTTGGCTGGAATTAGTGAAGCAAACATCGGGGAGACAATTGCCGATCAGGAACAGCCGGAAGCATTATCCAAAATCATGATTGATAAACCTACTCTTACGATTGATTTCAAGGTTAATGACAGTCCTTTTGCCGGCCAGGAAGGCAAATTTGTTACCTCTCGCCATCTGAGAGAGCGCCTTTTTAAAGAAATCGAAACTAATGTCAGTCTCCGGGTAGAAGAAACAGAATCAATGAATACCTTCCGCGTTTCCGGAAGAGGAGAATTACATCTTTCTATCCTTATTGAAAAAATGCGCAGGGAAGGATTTGAATTTCAAGTATCCAAACCAAAAGTCATCTTTCGAAATATTGATGGCGAAAAATATGAACCAATAGAACTTATGACCTGTGACATACCCAAAGAATACTTGAGTACCGTTATGCGTATGTGTGGAATTCGTAAAGGAGACTTAGTAAGTATGCAGGATTTTTCCTCTGATCAACTTCGACTTGAATTCCAAATCCCAGCTAGAGGATTGATTGGTTTCCGCAGTGAATTACTTACCTTAACCAAAGGCAAAGGAATTATGTACCATCTTTTTCTAGACTATCAACCTTACAGGGGATATATACCCTCACGTTCCAGGGGAGTACTGATTGCTTTTGAAAGTGGAGTTACCAGCACTTATGGTCTCTATAACGCCCAGGGTAGAGGTAATTTATTCATCAGTCCAGCTACAAAAGTATATCAGGGGATGATTGTGGGAGAAAATAAAAGAGATAATGACCTGGAAGTTAATGTCAACAAGAAAAAACATGTCACCAATATGAGGGCAAGCGGTTCCGATGAAGCTTTGCGTTTGGAAAAACCAAAAGATTTTTCTCTGGAACAAGCCCTGGAATTTATCCAGGAAGATGAATTAGTAGAAATTACACCGGAAAGCATCCGCTTAAGGAAAAAGCTCCTGGACCATCATTCAAGAAATCAACATAGAAAGAATTTAGCCTGACCTCCAACATTATCAATTGTTTCTTGCATCCTTACAGACTATATTTCACTAACTGCCAGCCAGCAAACTGTAAAAAATCTCACTTTACCAACAACTAAACCACTGGCTAATTTATCTCTTGTATCTGAAATACTTGTAATTATTTACTGTAAATACATTATTATGATATAATAGGCATTGTTTAAATTATGGATAAACACTAACTTTTTTTATCTTTTAGAGAAGTGGTAGAGGAATATATTTTTGATAGGACACATTTTTATGAGCCTAAAAAACTTCATAGAAAATATGATAGAAAATGCAACAGAAAATGCTTCAATAGCATCCCTGGACATGGCTTATCAGGAAAAAGCCAATACTATTACTCACGGTATAGGTGTTATACTAAGTATTGTCGGTTTTATTATTCTACTATTTTTAGCAATTACAGAAGGAAATATCTGGCAAATAATTAGTTTCAGTATTTATGGTACAACCCTGGTAGTTTTATATCTAATGTCTACTATTTACCATGGATTATTAAATACCAGAATAAAAAGGATTTTTCAGGTGTTCGATCATTCAGCCATATACCTTTTAATTGCCGGCTCTTATACTCCAATAACACTTATATCCCTACGTGGCCCATGGGGATGGACTCTTTTTGGATTGGTTTGGGGAATCGCTCTAATAGGAATACTTATGAAGGCTTTCTTCTTTCATAAGACACAGGTTGTTTCTGTAATACTATATATAGTTATGGGTTTACTAATTCTTATGGCAATTAAACCATTGCTTCTGGCTGTTCCTATAAGTATGCTATTTTTAATTGTTGCTGGAGGTTTGTTCTATTTATTAGGTTTATTCTTTTTTCTGGCACCTAAAATACCTTATCATCACACTATCTGGCATCTCTTTGTTCTGGGCGGAAGTATCACTCACTTTCTAGCAATACTATTATATCTTACCTGATGGGGCAAACACCATTCGTACAAGACTCATCTCCGGGATCAATAGAAATTTCTTCTTTCTCATATTTAGAAATCAGAGACGGAATAAAATGAATCATATTCTCCACTCTTTTTTCGTATTCTTCTTTACTTATTGCCTCATAGGGCATCTGGGCATAAAAACTGTCATCGAGTGATACAAAGCTGACTGCTACAACGTCATCCCAATTATTCCAAAGCCATTTCTCCACTTCTTCCCATTCACCATTTCTCACATGAACGGTAATTGAAGTATTATGGTCAGTATATTCTTTTTGAAATGACCGGTAATTTTCCAGCTGTTGGATAGCTGAAACATCATTTTTTGTTTTACCTTCCGGTGCACTGCATGGGAAGGAAATCACTTTTGTTCGGCAGTTTTCCTCTGTTTGTCCATTTTCCGGCTTTATATCATATCCTAGCTCCTGACAAACTTTAAGTAATGGGTCATTGGCATTAATTCGAACCCTTCTGATAAAATATGGCGAATGGGAATAGTGAACACCACTGGAAACAGTCGGTAATTGTGAAAGGGTCCCTTCCGGTTTCACTGTAGTAACCAGAAGTGGCGGGTTTACACCCATCTTGCCAGCATAAAATTCGGCTTCTTTATGTGCAACATCATTTAATTTTTTTCTTATCTTTTTTTGTTCCTCATCAGATAAGCCGGTGGCATTAACCATATCCTGCCATCCGGTTAAGCTGCAACCAACCAGTCTGTCTCGTTTCTGTTTGATATCCCATTGATCTAACTCTAAATCCAGAAAAGTCATTCTAATTCCTGCTCTCACAGAAAGACGTTGTGCTTCAAATAGTTCTTTTTCGTTCAATTTGCCGTCTATTACAAACCCCATAACATTTACCGTCGTTAAATTGCACATCTGCTCTCTATCCAGCAACACTTCCATACAGGGATTGGCTCCTTCTAAATTTGGCCTTCTTCTGGCAGCTGCTTCAGCATTCATAAAACCCGGTTCTCCACTATATCTCATTTGTTTAATATGCCAGGAAAGTTGTTCCCGAGATGGTTTAGAGGTATAATAAATACTGTTATTACTCATTTCCCGATAGTCAATCTCTTCATTTTTCACCCATTTACCGTCAATCTGTTCATATAAATTATTTTTGGCATTTAATATATCCTGGTCATCTTTATCAAATAAGACAACTTCGCTGGTTCTCCTTACTCCTCCCACAACCACATTCTGGCCGATAATGTTGGCAATATCCATACAATCAACAGGTCTCAATTTTTTTAGATAACCAAAACAGTTATTCTTTACAATCTTGTCAATCTTGGAAAACATTCTTTCCAGACTTTCATAACCGGAGGCAGTCCCCCCAAAAGTTTTTAATTTCTCTCCTTTTGGCCTCACATGATTATAATTAAAAATAATTGTTTTAATCTGGCGATATTCCTTCTTAGACAAAATGCTCAGATAATAGTCCAGAGATTGTACCCATCCTTCCTTACTATCTCCTACAACAATATGGGCTATATCTTTCTGGAAAGTAATGCTGGTTAAATCCTCTCTTTTATCTCTGGGTATCGGAGTGTAGGCTTCGTGAATGATTTTAATATTCGTTCTTATTTTAGGTAATTTTTGCACATCAGTTTTTAGGACTCTTACGCCTACTCCGGAACCAATCATTAACAGATAAAACAGATCTTTAAATGTGCTGAATTTATCTAAAACAGTAAAGCTGCAATTAAAATTTGCCATTGGATATTTAGAGCTAACATCTGTTCCCCCGGTCCAAAGTGTTCTGCCGGCTAAAAACTGTTTAAGATAAAAAACATTGTCGTAAAGAGTTTCTGCTTCGCGTTGACTGGTTTTTACCAGATTGCAATTAAATTCCACTGCCCTTCTAACCGTCTCCCACCAATACTCTCTCCTTTTTTCCAAAGGGAGCCACCTGGAATAAGTACGGTAATATACGAAATGTCCTAACTGGGTTGGGAATGGATTGGGCAAATGTTTATATTGACTGATAAATTCATCTGTCAATAACTTATTGTCTTTTGGTTTTATATCTCTTAATTTATCACGCTGCTCCCGATAGAGAATATAGACCTTGGCAACATCCTTCCTTTCACTATTCATTAGTTCAGTTTCTACCCGTTCCTGGATATCGGCTACCGTTACACTCTCCCG
>CAZPII010000035.1:0-5243 GCA_964586485.1 uncultured Atribacterota bacterium
AACTGTAAAATCCTGGGCAAAAACATATACTAAACGACCGTCAATGGTTCCATATCCGGTTATCACGCCTTCTCCAGGGACTTCCTTCTTTTCCATGCCAAAGTTTATACAGCGGTGTTCTACAAAAATATCCAATTCATTAAAACTATCCTTATCCAGGAGCAAATCGATTCTTTCTCTGGCAGTTAATTTCCCTTTCTCGTGCTGTGCCTGAATTCTTTTTTTACCCCCACCTGCTTTTACTTTTTCGGTCTTTTCCTGTAGTTTGTTCATTAAATCATTAATTGATCGTTCCATTCAGCTTTCCACCTCTCTTTTCGCTTCATTATTAAATTGAAAATTTGCTTATATTTAATATGTCCAAAATTTGTACTAAGGTAAAATCATTTAGCCTTTACCACTTTAAAGAAAGTGATTTTAAAGTTTTATTTCTCTGGTCTGCGCTCACAAAGCTCTATCAAAATACCATGAGTGCTTTTGGGATGCAAAAATGCTATGCGAGCACCTCCGGCTCCGTAGCGAGGTTCTTTGTCAATTAACCGCACGCCTTTTTGCTGTAATTTCTCAAGCATTAAATTTAGATCATCCACCTCAAAAGCAATATGATGTATGCCTTCTCCTCTCTTTTCTATATATTTAGCAATATTTCCATCCGGGGAAGTCGATTCCAACAATTCGACTTCGCTTTCCCCAATTGGTAAAAATGCAACTTTGACATTTTGTTCTTCAACTACTTCTTCCCCTGAGTATTCCATTCCTAGAATATTTTTAAAAAGATGAAGTGAATTTTCTAAATTTTTTACAGCAACACCAATGTGATCAATCTTTTTAAACACCCTATTTACCTCCCTTAGATATTTTATCCTTAAAAAAGATAGAAAGTTTTTTAACGGCGTGGTATGGATCGTCATCCTGTTTTAGAACTTTTTCTACCTCTGTTTCTAACATCTCTTCTCCAATGAGCTGGAAAAACATTTCCCGCCAACTTTCTTGAAAAAGATCGATAATTTCTTTTCTGGTACGCTTTTTTCTCCTCTGAAGCATTTCTCCACTACTATTAAGATAATCAATGCGTTTCGCTATTTCCTTCCATAAGAGATCAAATCCAATGCTCTCAGTACCTATAGTCTTAAGAATTGGAGATTTCCATTTTCCTTCTTTTTCATTTAGATGAAGCATCATTTCAATTTCCGCGATCAATTTATCAGTCCCGTCCCGATCAGCTTTATTTACCACAAAAATATCTCCTATTTCCATTATTCCGGCCTTGATTACCTGGATATCATCCCCCATTCCCGGCATCACTACAAGTAAAACTATATCAGATACTTTGATAACATCAATTTCTGATTGCCCGACACCTACAGTTTCGATAAAAATAAAATCTTTTCCCATAGCATCCATAATTCTAATTACTGCCTGTGTTGATCTGGATAATCCCCCCAAGTGACCTCTGGCACCAACGCTTCGTATAAAAACGTCCTTATCTGTAGTCAAATCCTGCATACGTATACGATCTCCCAGTATGGCTCCACCGGAAAAAGGACTACTTGGATCAATGGCAATAATTCCAACTTTTTTATCTAGCTCTTCCCTTAAATATTTAGTCAATTGATATGTAATTGTACTTTTACCTGAGCCTGGTGGACCGGTAATGCCTATAACAATTGCCTTGCCACTAAATGGGTGTAATTCTTTTAGAATAGGTTGGGCTTTTTGAAAATTATTTTCCACCATAGTAATCAGTTTAGCTACTGCCCTGCTGTCGCCCTGTAGTACTTTTTCACTTAAATGCATAAAATACCTCGAATTCAAACCTTTCTAATTGCCTTCTTTCTAAATATCCGCTATATTAACCAATATTTGTTTTAATATTTGTTTTAATAAATTCTGCTATTTTTTTAGTATCAGTGCCAGGAGTAAAAATTTCTTTTACTCCTATTTTCTTTAATTCGGATATATCCTCTGTGGGTATAATTCCACCGGCAATAACCAGAACATCAGTCATTTTTCTTTCTTTTAATAATTGGAAAATCTTGGGGAAAATATACATATGGGCACCAGAGAGAATGCTAAGCCCAATTACGTTAACATCTTCCTGTACTGCTGTTTCCACAATCTGTTCCGGGGTCTGTCTTAGTCCGGAGTAAATTACTTCCATCCCTGCATCTCTTAATGCCCGGGCTATTACCTTGGCTCCCCGATCATGCCCATCTAAACCCGGCTTGGCTACCAAAACTCTAATTCTGGATTTTTCCATAATTCACCTTCCTTGAAACTAAATCTTTATGGATTCTTTATACTCACCAAAAACCTCTCTCAGCTGATCACATATTTCTCCAAGTGTGGCATAGCTTTTTACACAGTCTAAAATATACGGCATTACATTTTGATCAGATTTTGCAATATCTTTTAAGAGGTTTAGTTTTTCTTTAACTTCCAATTCCTTGCGATTATTCTTAACATTTTTCAGTTTCTTCACCTGCTGTTTTTCAATTTCCGGATTCACTTTTAATAAATCTTTCATAATTTCTTCTTCAGATTGAAATTTATTAACGCCGACAATAATTCTTTTTTCGCTTTCCACATCCTTTTGGTATTGATAGGCACTATTTTGAATTTCTTTCTGGATAAAGCCTTTTTCGATTGCCTTGGGGGCACCGCCAAGTTTTTCGATCCGATTAATATAATCCATTACCTCATCTTCTGTTTCTCGGGTCATTTTCTCAATATAATAAGAGCCTGCCATCGGATCAACTGTTTCAGTTACACCGCTTTCGTGAGCAATAACCTGCTGTGTCCTTAGTGCAATTCTAACTGCTTTTTGTGAGGGCAAAGATAGTGCTTCATCACGGGAATTAGTATGCAATGATTGTGTGCCACCTAAAACTGCCGCTAATGCCTGTAAGGTAACCCTGATAATATTATTATCGGGTTGCTGGGCAGTAAGCGTACATCCAGCAGTTTGTGTATGAAAACGAAGCATCAATGATTTGGGATTAGTAGCACCAAAACGTTCTTTCATAATTTTTGCCCATAATTTTCGGGCTGCCCTAAATTTAGCAACTTCCTCAAATAAATCATTGTGTGCATTGAAGAAAAACGATAATCTTGGTGCAAACTTGTCAACATCGAGACCCTTTTGTACTGCAGCATCAACATAAGCAATGCCATTGGCAAGAGTAAAGGCGATTTCCTGTATTGCTGTAGATCCAGCCTCTCTGATATGATATCCGCTAATACTGATAGTATTCCATCTGGGTAACTCTTTAGAGCAATAAGCAAAGATATCAGTAATCAGTCTCATGGATGGCAAGGGAGGGAATATGTATGTTCCCCTGGCAATATATTCTTTTAAAATGTCATTTTGAATGGTACCATTCAATTTATCGGCAGAAACACCTTGCTTTTCAGCTACTGCAATGTACATTGCCAGTAGGACAGCTGCCGGAGCATTGATCGTCATAGAGGTACTTACTTTTTCCAATGGAATTCCGTCAAACAATATTTCCATATCCTTTAATGAGTCAATGGCAACTCCAACTTTGCCCACTTCACCGTGAGACATAGAATGGTCAGAGTCATAACCAATTTGTGTGGGTAAATCAAAAGCAATACTTAGTCCGGTTTGACCATTTTTCAGCAGATATTTATATCTTTTGTTTGATTCCTCAGCATCTCCAAAACCGGCATACTGCCTCATTGTCCACAATCTACCTCGATACATGGTAGGCTGAACACCTCTTGTGTAAGGATAATCTCCGGGGAAACCTAAATCATTTAAATAGTCAAAATCTTCTAAATCCAGTGGGTCATATAGTCGCTTCACCTCTTTATTGGAACCCGTTACAAATTGTTCTTTCCTTTCGGGAAATCGATCCAAAACCTTAGCTAATGATTTATTTTTCCACTTAGTTCTGGCTTCTTCTATCTTTTTTTTCTCTTTGTGATCCAAGTTGGTCACACCTCCCTACTTTTTTTCCATAACAAGATCTTCTACTAATACATCAATTTTTTTGATATTAATACCAGTAATATAATCCAATTCTTTTTTTAAAACTTGTTGAATATTTTTCACAATATCAGAAATATTTTCTCCATAGCGTAAAATAAGGCTCATCTGTATCAAAATACCTTCTTCATTTATATTGATTTTCGTTCTTCCAAGCCTAATCACATCTTTGAAGTCTTTAATAGTAAAAAAAATAATGTCCAGAATGGCATTTTCAGAAATAAATAACTTACCAAAATAACTAAAGGGCGGGCGGACAACAGCCCTTTCTCCAATTTTACGGTTCTTGTATCTCTTTCTATAAAATATTTCCAAAGATTCTACCAAATTTATCGGAAATTTCCTTTGTACTTCTATCCCCGGCAAAGGTATGATATGGGTTCCTTCCCTGGACCGACTATTTCTAGCAATCTGTATTTCCTTTTTGCTGGCAATATCCTCTATTTGAATTGTCTGGCTCACAGGAGGAAGTTCCAGGGTTTTGACGATTTTATCGATCATAGCTTTTGATGTCCCCAGAACCATAAGCTTTTTTGGTTTCTCAAGTTCTATGACTTTCTGCACAGCTTGTGCATGCTCTTTGTCAAAAAATATAGCTCTTCTAATAGCCTGTATCCTGTTGGATTCCTTTTTTGCTGAAAAACCGGCTAATATTTTGTCTTTTTTAATCAATAATCCGTCATCGATAATATATTCGATATTCTCTTTATGCGCAATCAATATAGCTTTGTGGCTCTTTCCGGTACCACTTTCTCCTATCAGAGCTATTACTTTCATATTAACTTAATTAACCTCTTTTAGTTTTTATAATATTACGATGACTTTAATAATTTCTCTAAATCCACTTTTAATATATTACTGAAAATATTTTCCTTTCATTATTATCAGTATTTTTTTGTAATTCCAATAATAATGAAAGGAATTGCTGATTTATTAATGCAACATTTTACCGAATTAATGGAAAAAGTACAATCCTATTTTTTCGTTCTTACCCAGCCTCTACCTTCTACTGCGCGAGCTACTCTTCTTACCGCAATAACATAAGCGGCATCTCTGGGATAGAAATTTTCTTTTTCGGCCAAATCTGCTACATCGTTAAATGCGTCAGTCATTATTTTTTCCAGTTTCTCGATAACTTCATCTTCTGGCCAGTAATAGTTCATGTTATTCTGCACCTGTTCAAAATAAGAAACTGTTACTCCGCCTGCATTGCAGAGAAAATCCGGTATCA
>CAZPII010000035.1:5343-12405 GCA_964586485.1 uncultured Atribacterota bacterium
CCATATTCAGTAAATTTCTTCACCGCATAGGAAGCCACATTTCCGGCACCCTGGATGGAAAGTGTCGCATCTTTAAAATCTATATTCAATCTTTTAAGCGCTTCTCTAACACAGTAGATTGCTCCAAATCCGGTAGCTTCTGTCCTACCAAGAGAACCACCAACTCCGACTGCCTTGCCGGTTACAACTCCTGGTTTTCTGCTTCTGGCTATAGTATCATATTCGTCCATTATCCAGAGCATATCCTGTGGATTAGTTGCCACATCAGGTGCGGGTACATCCATTTCAGTGCCGATAAAATCATATACTTTTCTAACCCATCCACGGCAAAGCTTCTCGGTTTCACGATCTGAAAGTTCTCTGGGATTACAAACTACACCCCCTTTACCTCCGCCTAAGGGAATATTTACCACAGCACATTTCCAGGTCATCATCATGGCTAAACCTCTGACCATATCAATAGTTTCATCTTCCGCAAATCTTAGTCCACCCTTTGCAGGTCCACGTGCAGTTGAGTGCTGAACTCGGAAACCTGTAAAGGTCTTAGTTGTACCGTCATCCATTTCTACCGGAATGCGTACTCTAATTTCTCGCTCCGCTTCCCTGAGAAATTGGCTAATTGGTTCGCACAGATTGCACTTACTGGAATTACTGTCAAATTGTGCTTGACAAATCTTAAAGGGATTCATTTCTTTATCTGTAGACATTTACTCATATCCTCCAATTTATTATTTACTATTATTATTTTTTTAAACTTTTACCTGCTGATAAATAGTTATCAATTGATCTGGCAGCAACCTTACCATCACCTACTGCGGATATAACCGTTGCCGCCCCTCTAACAATATCTCCACCTGCGAAAATTCCATCACAAGTTGTCATTTTAGTTGTTTCATTTATTTTAAAATATCCCCATTGGTTCACCTCCACACCTTTTGCACTTCTGGCAATAATTGGATTTGCCATTGTTCCAATAGCATCAATTACCATATCTATTTCTAATACAAAATTAGAATTTTCAATAGGAATAGGTCTTCTTCTCCCTGATTGATCGGGTTCTCCTAATTTCATCTTTATACATTCCATTCCGGTTACCCGACCTTCTTTGTCTCCCAACACCCTAATAGGCAGGGTTAAAAAATGAAAAATAACTCCTTCCTCTTCAGCATGGTGGACTTCTTCTGCTCGTGCGGGTACTTCTTTTCTGGAACGTCGATAAATGATGTATGATTTTTCAGCCCCAAGCCGTAAAGCAGTTCGAGCAGAATCCATAGCAACATTTCCCGCACCAATAGTAGCAGCTTTCTTACCTATTTTTATCGGGGTGTCATATTCAGGAAAAAGATAAGCCTTCATTAAATTTGAGCGGGTTAGAAACTCGTTAGCCGAATAAACATCATTCATATTTTCACCCGGAATATCCATAAAGCGGGGGGCTCCTGCCCCATTGGCTAGAAAAATTGCATCAAATTGCTTTTTTAAGTCATCCACTCTCCCGGTTGCCCCTACAATATAATCACACTTTAACTTTACTCCCATCTTTTCAATTTCTTTTACCTCATATTCAACAATTTCTTTGGGAAGTCGGAATTCCGGTATTCCATATACCAAAACCCCACCGGGTTTATGTAATGCCTCAAAAAGGGTTACCTGATAGCCCATTTTGGCAAGATCGGCAGCACAGGTTAGTCCTGCCGGGCCTGATCCCACTACAGCTACTTGCAGATCTTTTTTGTTTTGGACACCTTTTTTACTATTCTTTCCATGAACTTTATTTGTTCTAGCCCAATCTGCTACAAATCGTTCCAATCTTCCGATAGCAATAGGTTTTTCTGTACTTTTTAGAACGCATCCTTTCTGACATTGTTCCTCTTGAGGACAAACTCTCCCCGTTACTGCCGGGAGAGCATCTGTTTCCAATATCGTTAAGTAAGCATTTTCAAAGTCTTCTTCAACCATATATCGGATAAACAAAGGTATATTGATTTCTGCCGGACACCCATTCATACATTTAGGGTTTTTACATTGTAAACATCTTTGGGCCTCTCTTATTGCTTCTTCTTTGCTGTAACCCAGGGGGACTTCTTTAAAATTTCTAACTCTGGCAATAGCTGCTTGTTCTTTCATGGGAACCTGTTCTTGTTTCATTCTTTCTTTCATAGGTAACATCTCAGCCATATCATTCCTCCTTGTAGTTGCATTTACATTTGCTCTGGTGCTTATAGTCATGCCAGGATTTTTCTTCTTCTTTTTTATAACGATTAATGCGGTTCATAAATTCATCCCAATCGACCAATTGTCCGTCAAATTCTGGTCCATCAGTACAGACAAACTTTGTTTCTCCACCTATAGATACACGACAGGAACCACACATTCCAGTTCCGTCAACCATAATGGTATTAAGACTTACAATTGTTTCAACAGGATATAATTTTGTTAAGGCGGTGGTTACTTTCATCATAATAGGTGGACCAATAGTCCAAATCCTTTTAATTGTTTTATCATTATCGAGCTTCTCTTTTAAGACATCTGTTACAAAACCCTTTTTACCATAACTCCCATCATCTGTGGTAATTATAAGTTCATCTGAAACTTTCTTTAACTCTTTTTCCATGATAATTAAATCCTTGGATCTTGCTCCGATAATGGTAATAACCTTATTACCGGCTTCTTTCAGGTGTTTGGCTATTGGATGAATACAGGCAATGCCGGTGCCTCCTCCAACAACTACCACGGTTCCAAAATAATCTATCTCAGATTTCTGACCCAGAGGACCAATAAAAGAATAAAGATATTCACCGGTATTAAAGCGGGATAATTCGTCAGTTGTTTTGCCCACTACTTGAAAAACAATATAAATAAGTCCTTTCTCCCGGTCATAATCTGCAACAGTAAGTGGAATTCTTTCCCCTTCCTCTTTGGTCATTAAGATAATAAATTGACCTGGTTGAACAGTAGTGGCAATTTCGGGGGCCTTAACCCACATCGCATAAATATCCTGATATAATCTTTCTTTTTTGATAATTTGAAACATTTATTTCCTCTCAATAACTAAATTATTATAAGTTATTACAAATTTCTGCTGTATCACGGGCTATCATTAACTCTTCATTTGTTGGTATAACCAAAACCGTAACCCTGGAATCCTTAGTACTGATAATTTCTCTTTCACCTTTTACTTTATTTTTTTCAATATCAATTTCTATGCCAAAATAACTCAATTCTTCACAAACTTTTTTTCTTAATTTTGGTGAGTTCTCTCCAATACCTGCAGTAAAAATAAGTACATCCAGACCATTCATTGCTGCAGTATAAGCTCCGATATATTTTTTCAAACCATAGTTCAAAACATTTAGTGTTCGCTGAGCTTTTTTGTTACCTTCCTCAGCCTTATCTTCAAGATCACGTTTATCACTGGATATACCTTCTGATAAGCCCAAAAATCCGCTTTTCTTGTATAAAATTTCATTCATTTCTTCAAAATTAAGGTTTTCCTTGCCCATCAAAAAAGGAATGACTGCAGGGTCCACATCACCACAACGTGTCCCCATAATAACACCTGAGACAGTCCCAAAACCTAAACTGGTATCAATGGATTTACCACCTTTGATGGCCGCTAAGCTGGAACCATTTCCCAGATGACAGGTTACCACTTTTAAATCTTTTAAATTTTTTCCCAATAATTTAGCTGCTTTCTCGGCAACATACTGGTGTGATGTTCCGTGAAAACCATATCTTCTTACTCTATATTTTTCATAGTAATGATAGGGCAATCCATAAAGAAAAGCATGCTCGGGAATTGTTTGGTGGTAAGCAGTATCAAATACACCTACCTGAGGAGCCTCAGGCAATAATTCCTGGCATACTTTTATTCCCAATATATTTGGTGGATTGTGTAACGGGGCTAATTCAATGCACTCATTAAGGGTTTCCATCACATCTTCACTCAGCAAAACCGATCCAGAATATTTTTCTCCACCATGTACAACACGATGACCTACTGCAGATATCTCAGATATATCCTTAATAACACCATGTCCGTCATCTAACAAAGCACTTATTACCAGCTCTATTCCTTTTCGATGATTGGGAATAGCTAGTTCCTTTGTTACAGACTCTTTCCCGGTCGGATAATGATTAACTAACGAACCATTAATTCCAATTCTCTCTACTAAACCCTTCGCAAGTAAAGACTCATCAGTCATATTAAAAAGTCGATATTTAATGGAAGAACTTCCACTGTTCACTACTAATATCTTCATCCTTGCCTTATTCCTCCTTATTATATTTATAATAGTTATTGTAAAATTTATATTTTCTCTCCAATTTTAAATCCATGCTCTAAAGCTTTCATATTTAAATCTTTTACCCTGGTAGGTATTCTTGCAATAAGTGCTTTTTTGATAGCATCTTTGGATACAATGTTTGTTAATTGAACAATAATACCTAAAGATATAATATTAGCTACCAACTGATTACCAAGAATTTTTATAGCATCTTCTGTGATGGGGTATTGATAGATTTTCCCGCTAAAAGAAGGCATCTTCAGTACATACGTTGAGTCCGCAAGCAATATTCCATCTTTGGCTAAGTTTTGTATATATTTATCACAAGCTTTCTGTGTTAATGCTAATAATATCTCAGATTTTAATACTTTGGGATAATCAATTTTTTCTTTACTGATTATAATTTCTGATCTACTGGCTCCTCCTCTGGCTTCAGGACCATAGGATTGTGTTTGCACCACCTCAAACCCATCATAGATTCCTGCAGCTTCAGCCAAAATAATACCTGCCAGAATCAATCCCTGTCCGCCTGAGCCGCTTAAACAAACTTCTTTTCTATCTTTCTTCATTATTTTCCCCCTTGTTGTTGGGCAATAGCACAAATTTCTTGATATTTTTCAGTATATTCCGGTATAGTAATATCTTTAAATTCACCGATGGGCATTTTATCTTTCTTTTCTTCCTGAGATAGTTTCTCCCATGATTTTTTGGGTACAGTAATGCTTTTAATCCAATCCATCATTTTAATTGGTGTTCTCAATTGGTTCATTTTTCCATAGGAAACAGGACAATCGGAAATCATTTCCACTACTGAAAATCCTTTTTTATTTAAAGCTTTTTTGATAAATTTAATACCCTGATTCACGTTAAAAATACTTCCTCTTGCTACATAGGAAGCACCTGCGCTAACGGCCAGATCAGATATATCAAAATTTTGATCAATATTCCCATAAGGTGCCGTAGAGCCATACTTACCAGTAGGTGTCATTGGTGAATATTGCCCTCCGGTCATTCCGTATATCATATTGTTGATGATAATAGCAGTAATATCGATATTGCGCCGAGCAGCATGAATAAAATGATTACCCCCTATTGCCGAACAATCGCCATCTCCCATTACTGCGATTACTTTTAATTTCGGGTTAGCCATCTTGATTCCGGTTGCAAAAGCCAGCGCTCGTCCATGTGTGGTATTCATGGTATTAAAATCAACATATCCGGTAATCCTGCTGGAGCAACCGATCCCGGAAACCATGGCAATTTCATCTTTCCCCCACCCCAAAGCATGGATTGAACGAATTAAAGCATTTAATACAATTCCATTACCACATCCCGGACACCATATGTGGGGAAACATCTCTTTTCTAATATATTGATCGATAATATTTTTCATTGATTTAACCCCTCCTCTATCTTTTCAAGAATTTCCACAGGATTGATTAAATTCCCATCTATTCTCCCGTGAGGAATGACTCGACATTTTCCATTAGCAGCTCTTTGGATTTCTCTAACCATTTGTCCCAGATTCATTTCCGGTACTATTATTAAATCTACCTGATCTGCTAATTGACTAATCAAGTCATCTCCGAAAGGCCATAAGGTTATTAATTTCAGCAGTCCCGCTTTGATTCCTTTTTCTCTGGCTAATTTGACAGTTCTCTGGGCTGCTCTGGCTACAGAGCCATACGCAACAATCGCTACTGTGGCATCATCCAGAGAATATTTCTCCTCAAGAATAATGTCTTTTTTGTTTTCCTCAACCTTATTTGTCAGTCTTCTTATAAATTGATCAACCTCTTGGGCATTAGAAGTTGGATAACCTTTTTCATTATGTACCAAGCCAGTCACGTGATATCGATACCCACTACCAAAATCAGCCATAGGAGGTACCATATCTGCATCTGCTTTAAAGGGTAAAAAATCCTTTTTTTGTACATTAGGTTTTTTTCTGTCTTTAATCTCCAGTTCTTCCAGGGAAGGAATATTTACTTTTTCGCGCATATGAGCAATTACTTCATCCAATAACAACATAACCGGTGTACGATATTGCTCGCTAAAATTAACCGCTTTAACTGTCATTTCCAGGACTTCATTTACATCTGAAGGAGCTAAGGCAATCATAGGATGATCCCCATGGGTCCCCCAGCGTGCCTGCATTACATCACCCTGAGAGGGCTTGGTTGGCAATCCGGTACTTGGTCCACCACGTTGCGCGTTAACAATTACACAAGGGACTTCACAAATTGCGGCAAAGCCAATATTTTCCTGTTTTAAGCAAATTCCCGGCCCTGAACTGGCCGTCATAGATTTTAACCCGGTTAGTGAAGCTCCTATTGTTGCAGCCATACTGGCAATTTCATCCTCCATTTGCATAAATTTTCCGCCCATTCTGGGCAGTTTTCGGGCCATCCCTTCAGCTATTTCAGAAGCGGGAGTTATGGGATAGCCGGCAAAAAAGCGGACACCCGCTAAAATGGCTCCCTCTACACAGGCTTCATTACCCTGCAATATTTTTACTGTTTGTTTTTCATCACTCATAATTAATCCTCCAAACTACCGTGTTCCAAATTATGGGTAGCAATTTTTTCTTTGTTTTCTACACTTATGGCAAAATCAGGACAACGCAGTTCACATAACATACACTTAATACAATCATCAATTCTTTCAGCAACAGGAAAGCCTTTCTCGTTTGCTGACAAAACTGTCTTAGGACAATAATGTATACAAATCCCGCAGGCTTTACACCAATCTTGATTTACTGTTATTTTAGTTTCTT
>CAZPII010000036.1:0-12136 GCA_964586485.1 uncultured Atribacterota bacterium
CTCACCGAAGGCCCCTGCGGGCGCCTCAGCCACAAGCTCCTGCACACCCACTACTCACCCAAGGAACCCCGAGGCATCAAATGAGTCACGCCCCCACGGCCACGGACAACTGGCCGCAGGTCCAGGCCAAAAGCGAAGACGCGCTCACCAAAAGGAATGATATAAAAAAACTGATTCAGGAAAAATATAAAATATAGAAAACATTTATTAAGCTTATTCAGGAAAAACAGATTGCCATAAATTTCTTATTTTAACTAGTGATTTATCAGAACCATAAGCTGGAGAATATTCAAAACCTACAAAACCTTTATATCCTTTTGTTTTCAGTAATTCCAGAATTTCTTTCCAGTTTATATTTCCGGTTCCGGGTTCATGTCTGCCGGGGATATCGGCAATATGGAAATACCCTATTTCTGAATGGTATTTATTTATAATCTGATTTAGATCATAACCCATTACTCCGAGATGATATAAGTCAGCTAAAATTTTTAATTGTGGATGGTTAATTTCTCTGACAATTTTTACTGCTGTATTGATATCATCCAAATAATAACCGGGATGATCAATTTTACTATTAAGTGTTTCTAATAACAGGGTAATAGAATCAGGGGTCAGGCTGATTGCTTTTCTCAGACCGGTAATGATATTACGGTATTTTTCTTCCGGGCTTATTTCGTTATAACTATTTTCTATTTTACCTCCTTCTCCTAATTGATCAGTTAATAACATTAAATTGGGACAATGCACCTCTTCTGCTAACTTTATTGCTTCCTTAAGCTCAGAAAAGATATTTTCATGGGTATTTTTAGCAATCAAACTACCTTTTCGCTGACCACTAAAATTAACTATTTTCATTTTGTATTTCTGACATAAAGAATGAAGCAAAGTGGGGTTTTTATCTTTCCAGCCCCATAATTCTATCAGGTAAAAACCTGCTTGTTCTATTTTTCCTAATTTTTCTTCTAATTTCATTTCAGGAAATAGCATTTCAATACAGATAACCGGTTTCATTATTTTTCCTCCCAGGGTAATAAATGAAGGCTTTTTACCGGTAGCTGAATACTTACTTCTTCATCTTTCTGAAAACATTCGCATTCCTGGGGGTTTGTCATCTCCACGGTGACCAATTGTCCGGCCAGTTCAACAAGGTAGGTCATCTGATTTCCGAGAAATACAATTTCATGAATAGTTCCGGTAAGGGTATCAGGCTTTTTTTTCTCCAGGGTAATAGATTCCGGCCGTAGAACCAGAAGAGCTTTTTCATCTTTTTTAAAAGTTCTTTTAACCTTGGGGATGGTTAGCTGTTGACCTAATAAGTTAATAACTACTTGCTCATCTGAAAGAACGTGTGTAACAACAGTCTCCAGGAAATTTGCCTTTCCGATAAAATCTGCCACAAAACGGTTATCCGGGCGGGCATATACTTCTAAAGGAGTCCCGATCTGTTGTATTAGCCCATCTTTTAAAATTACTATACGGTCTGACAAAGACATGGCTTCTTCCTGATCATGTGTTACATAGACTGAGGTAATTCCAACTCGCTGTTGTAGTTTTCTTATTTCCAGACGCATGGAAACCCTTAGTTTGGCATCCAGATTAGAAAGTGGCTCATCAAGTAACAATACCTTGGGTTCCATAATGAGAGAACGGGCTAAGCTTACTCGTTGCTGCTGTCCTCCAGAGAGTTGAGAAGGTGAACGATTGCCAAGTTTTTCCAGTCCAACTAATTTCATCACCTCATCTGCTCTTTTTTTAGCAGTATGTGCAGCTTCTCCATGGATTTTGGGTCCATATATAATGTTTTCAGCGACTGTCATGTGAGGGAAGAGAGCATAGTTTTGAAATACCATAGCAGTAGGCCTTCTATTTGGCGGAGTTGAGGTTACATCTTCCCGATCAATAAACACTCTACCGGAGGTTGGTAATTCAAAGCCGGAAATCATCCGTAGAATTGTCGTTTTGCCGCAACCGGAAGGCCCTAGCAGAGTAACCAGTTCCCCTTCTTTTACTTTTAAATTAACATGATCAACTGCAGTAACAGTATCCTTGCCACTGCCGAATATTTTAACCAATTCTTTTAATTCAAGAAAATCTTCTTTCATATTTTAAAACCTCTTCTGCTTATAAAAAGAAAAATTAACCGATAATATCAGTTGTCCTGACACCTTTACCGATTCGGTTCACAATAAGTTGGATAATTCCCAGAGCAACGAGTACGATAGCAATTAATAAAAGACTCATGGCCGCAGCCCTGGCATACTGTGTATTATCGACAAAGCCCAAAATTGCTATGGTAATCAAATTCCATTTACCTGATACTACAAAAATAACTGCACTGATAGCAGTCATTGCTTTCACAAAACTATAAGCCAAACCGGAAAAGAAAGCAGGAGCAATCATGGGGAGAGTAATTTTGCGAAAAGTGGTATTACTGTCTGCTCCCAGGTCAGTAGAAGCCTCTTCAATAGCCGGGTCAATCTGTTGTAAAGCAGCTATACCGGAACGGATTCCCACGGGCATATTCCTAAAAATTAATAGTAGAATAATAATCCAGGCAGTGCCGGTTAAAACAACAGGTAGCATAATTGATTTTTGGTTAAATGCCAGAATATAGCCGATACCGACCACTGTTCCGGGGACAGCAAAAGTCAGCATGGAAATGAATTCCATTAGACCCCGACCAATAAATTTTTTTCGGATAATTAAAAAGGAGATAAAAATTCCTACTACCCCGGTAATAGGTGTGGCAACAGAGGATAAAACGATAGAATCAATAAGATAATCTTTCCCGACTTCAAATACCACCACAAAGTTTTTCAGGGTTAGAGTTGGGTCGACTCCCCACAAGGTTTGAAAGGATCCGTAGACAATAGAACCATAAAACAGAAAAACCAAAGCAGCATACAATATACAGGATCCATAAACCGGTAATTTAATATACCATTCCAGATTTTTAATAGTAGCCCCGGTTGGTTTGCCGGTAACTGTAACATAGGATTTGCGCGAAACCCAGTATTTTTGCACAAAGAAAGCGATTAACGTAGGGATAAGTAATAACATCGCTAAAGTCGAACCACGGGGTAGGTCATACATACCGGTAATTTGCAGAAATGCCTGAACTGAAAGAACCCTGAAATCACCGGAAATAACCATAGGATTACCAAAATCTGCCATGGACTGTATAAAAACCAATAGCCAGGCACTGGCTATCCCGGGAGTAGCCAGAGGCAAGGTAACTGTAGAGAATATTTTAATTCTGGGAGCACCCAGATCCATTGATGCTTCTTCCAGAGAAGGGTCAATGGCTTCTAAAACCCCATATAAAACTAAAAATGCCGTTGGACTATAAGCAATTGTTTCTACCAAAACAAGGCCTCCTAAGCCGTAAATTGAATAGTTGCCAATCAAATTTTTAAGCCAGGGAGTTAAAGTTCCTGCTCGTCCAAAAAGAAGTATGGCTGCCAGAGCTACTACAAAAGGGGGAGAGATAATTGGGAAAGTAGCAGTTAAACGGAAAAAGTATTTAAAAGGAAGGGGAGTTCTGGTTAAAGCGTAAGCAAAGATAAAACCTGCAATAGTACCCATAGTTGCAGTATATATTCCTAATACTATGCTATTGATGAAAGGCTGAAAAAAGTATCTTTTGGAAAAGACAGCCAGATAATTAGAAAAGTCCCATTGACCATCGATAAAAATACTATTTTTGATGACCTGAAAGATAGGAAAGACCACAAAGGTAAATAAAAAATAAAAAATAAGAAGGATAAAAAGAAAAAGTATCGGCTCTTTCCAGATAAGTTTTAATTGACTGCCAATTTCTTGGATTTGTCTACTTCTAGAACTATTCATTTAATGTACACCTTAAGGCAAAACACCCCTGCTACCAATCAACTCAAATTCAGTAATTATTGGTAGCAGGGACAGTTAATTTGGCTTAACAATTTATAAGAAACCTATTTTCCTATTCGATCTCTCCAGGCTTCTACCCATTCATCTTTGCTTTCTCCAGCAAGAATGTGATCATAATCTATTAATTCTACATCATCTAAAGTTACCGAACCTTCTGCAACCGTGGCATCTGGATTAACTGGTAAACGGTTGTATTCCTGGAATAGATTTTGGGCTTCCACTGTATAACACCAATCGATAAATTTCTTTCCTAATTCTGGTTCCGGACCTCCTTTAATTAAAGATAATCCGCCAATTTCATATCCGGTTCCTTCCTCCGGGAAGGTCATAACCACGGGATAACCAGCATTAACGCCTTTAGCCAGGATATCGTGTGAGAAGGAGATACCCACGGCAATTTCACCCAAACCGGCCATGCCGATACAGGCAGTTCCGGATTTGGTGTATTGGAAAATACTATGTTGGTCGAATTTTTCCCACCAATCCAGGGCTTTTTCCATACCCAGCATTTGAACACGGGTAGCATAAGTTGTATAAGCTGTTCCGGAAGTGTAGGGATAAGCCAGGGCTACATTATTCTCCAGTTTTGGATGGAGCAAATCATCCCAGCTGGTTGGGGCTTCCATATCATTTTCTTCTAAAAAATTAGTATTGGTCACAAATCCGATTGCTCCACTGTAAAATCCAGTCCAGGCCCAGTCATCAGCATGGAATAATTCAGGTAGTTCAAAATCGGTATTGGGTTCATAGGGTTCTAAAAGACCTTTTGAAGCTGCGTTGATATGAGAAGTATTGGAGCCGGCATGCCAGACACTCGCCTGCGGATTACTGGCTTCAGCTTCAATTCTGGCCAGAACCTCACCGGATGACATTCTAACCCATTCTACATCTATACCGGTTTCTTCTTCAAAGGCTTCAATATATACTTTGGCTTCTTCGGTATCAAAAGCAGTATACAGATGCAGGACATCTTTTTGAGCAAGACCATATCCGTTAACACAGAAAACAAAAAATAACACTATAAGAGTAAACCATAAAAATTTTCTCATCGAATAAACCTCCTACGGTTCTGTAAATTAAAAATTTTAAAATTCAATCTAATTAAAAAGAAGCTGTAAATCTGTGGCTGGTTAGTAATGGGTATTTTTCTTATTTAACTAATAAATCACCTCCTCGGGAGAGTCATTTATTTTTGGGAATCTTCTAGAGAATAATTATTTCCTTATAATCATTTTGCCACAAAATAATATATTTTTCAATAAAAGTATGCCTAAAGTCTAGCAGGTAAGGATAGAAAAAGAGAGCAATCTCTGATATTATTGTAACAGAGATTAAGGTATTATTTCTACTGATTATTTAAACCTATTTAATTAAACGAGGTTATTTATTGCAAAAGTTTTTATATCGGGAATACCAGGAAATTCTTACTTTTTTAAAGGATAATTTTCAGGTTATTGTTGTCTTGTGCCTGGCTACTTTATCTCTGGTTATGCAGTGGTACAGACCGGTTGGCCCGACACTTGTCACAAATTATCTATTTTATTATGTGGCAATACCTGTTCTTGTTATCCTGTTTATATTTAGGAAAAATCCATTAGACTATGGGTTTAGAATAGGTTGTTACCGTATCTGGTTGTGGTATGTGATAATTACAATAATAATTGGACTTCCTATTTTAGTTATTGCCTCCAGGTTTTCATCTGTTAGCCAATATTATATCAGTCAATTTGACTATTATGAATTTTTAACCGCATCTGTCCCAGTCTTGTTTGCCTGGGAATATTTATTGCGGGGCTTTTTACTCTTTGGGTTAAAAAAAAGGTTTGGCCAGATGAGTATTGTTATCCAAATGGTTCCCTTTGTTTTGCTTCATCTGGGCAAGCCTGAAGCAGAGACCCTGTCATGTATTTTGACGGGGCTATGGTTTGGATGGGTTGCCTATCGAGGTAAATCTTTCTGGCCTGCTTTTATAATCCATGTCTTTATTAATTTTACAGTTAAATATTTTGTTAATCTATAATGTTGCAGGGGCTATAGAAACAAAGATTGTTAGCAATACATTGCATTTCAAGTGACAGCTAGTGAGCGAAAAGTTATCAGTAATTAGGAGATATTTATAATGAACAGAAGAATTGAGAAAGATAGTTTAGGAGAAATAAAAGTTCCTTCCAATAAATTATGGGGAGCACAAACCCAGCGCAGTCTGCAGAATTTTCAGATTGGCAAAGACAGAATGCCTATTGAAGTAATAAGGGCTTTTGCTATTTTAAAAAAAGCAGCAGTCTTAACAAATTATCAGTTGGGACAAATAGATAAAGAAATAGCAGATACGCTTGCCGGAGTATGTGATGAAATATTAGCTGGTAAACTGGATGACCATTTTCCTCTTGTGGTATGGCAAACCGGTAGCGGAACCCAAACCAATATGAATATTAATGAAGTCATCGCCAATCGAACTAACCAATTGTTAGGCGAGAAAAAAGTTCATCCCAATGACCATGTAAATAAAGGCCAGAGCTCCAATGATACTTTCCCCACTGCTATGCATATTGCTGCGGTTGAGGAAATAGAAAAAAACTTGTTTCCAGCGATTTCCTTAATAAAAAAAGTTTTGAAGATAAAAATTGCAGAAAATAAAGAGATTGTTAAAACCGGACGAACTCACTTGCAGGATGCTGTCCCCCTTACTCTGGGACAGGAAATCAGTGGTTGGTATAGAATGATAGAGAGAAGTGAAGAGATGGTCAAAGAAGGTTACCAAAAATTAATGGATTTAGCACTCGGGGGGACTGCAGTAGGTACCGGATTAAATACCCATCCGGAGTTTGGCAAAAAAGTTGCTAAAAAGATTGCCGAACTTACTTCTAAAAAATTCAAAACTGCTCCGAATAAATTTCATTCATTAACCAGTCTTGACGAGATGGTCTTTGCTCATGGAGCATTAAAGGGTTTAGCAGGTGATATGATGAAGATTGCCAACGATGTTCGTTGGCTCTCCAGTGGTCCTCGCTGTGGGATTGGAGAATTAAATATTCCGGCTAATGAACCAGGTAGTTCAATTATGCCCGGGAAGGTAAATCCTACTCAGTGTGAGGCAGTAACTATGGTTGCTTTGCAGGTGATGGGCAATGATGTTGTTATTGGTGTTGCGGCCAGTCAAGGTAATTTTGAATTGAATGCATTTTTACCGGTTACCATCTATAATTTTTTACAATCAGTCAGATTATTAGCAGATGTTATTCTTTCTTTTACAGAGAAATGTCTGCGAGGCATTACTCCGAACAAAGAGAAAATCAACTATTTTTTACAAAATACGCTTATGCTGGTTACTGCCTTGAATCCGGTTATTGGTTATGATAATGCAGCTAAAATTGCCAAGAAAGCACATACAGAAGGAATAACTTTGAAAGAGGCAGCTGTGAAATTAAATTTACTAACAGCAGAGGAATTTGAGAAAATAGTTGATCCTACAAGAATGGTTTAAATAAAATGGTTTTACCAGAAAGATTATAGCAAAAAGAATAGCAAAAAGTGGCCAAGAAAAAGACAAACCTCTTTTAGAGTTCTTAAGGTCACCTGCTTTGCGGGTGTGATATTTACTTTTCCAAGGTGATTCTTTTTTCAATGAGACTAAAACTTAAATCCAGTAGGACAGCAATAATGATAGCCGGAATGGCACCGGTTAAAACTTTTGGGATATTAAAATTAGTTAATCCCTCAAAGATTAGTTCTCCCAGCCCGCCTGCACCGATTAGAGAGGTGAGGATCGCTACACTGTTGGCAATGACTGCAGCAAATTTAATTCCGGCAAAAATAGCAGGAAAGGCATGAGGAAAACGAATATAGCGCAAAATTTCCCATTGGTTGAGGCCAATCCCCCGGGCTGAATCAAGATAAATAAAATCAACGTCCCTTAATCCAGTAAAGGTGTTTTTAAACAAAGGGAGAATGATTCGTAAAATAATAGCAAAAATAGCCGGTTTAAAGCCAATACCCAATAAAGGGACAACCATTGCTACCACAGCAAAACTGGGAATTGCCTGAATCAGATTGGCAAAAACTAATAAAATAGAAGCCAGGTAGCGATTATAAAGAGATATAACGGCTAAGGGTATGGCAATAATAATAGAAACCAAAAGTGCACTATAGGCTAAAAAAAGATGTTCACCAACAGCATTTAATATAACAGCATAATTAATCATATCCATACCTTCTATTTAAGGTTTTTTCAATCCAACTGCCAATGGAATCAACCAGAACTGCCAGGATGCCAATCCATAATCCGGTAACAAGAATAATGTCTTTATCATAAAGGTGAATTCCGGTCTGAATGGGACCACCCAGCCCTCCGGCTGCAATTAATCCCCCCAGGGTTACTACTCCCATGGTAAAGACAATGGCAATTCTGATACCCGCAGCAATCATGGGCAGGGCAAGAGGTATGCGAATATTCCAGAGGATTTCTTTTTCTGCCAGTCCCATTGCCCGGGCACTTTCCAGATATTGTTCATCGACCTGGGTTAATCCTACGTAGGTATTTCTGGCTACCGGCAAGATAGAATAGAGGATAGAGGCTATTATGGTTGGTTTGAAACCGATACCAAAAAAGGGCATCAGTATAACCAATAAAACTAATTCCGGAATCGTTTCAATCACGTTAAGTAGATTCAAAACAATATCCGATAAATTTTTTTTATTATAAAGGAAGACACCAATGGCTACCCCTATAGCAATAATAATTAACAAAGCAATAAAAACCATAGAGAGGTGTTCAATTGTCTTGATCCCCAATTGCTGTGTTTTCCACACATATGCTATCATATTAAATCAACCTTGTTAAAAGCTCGTCAGCCAGGAGAATACCTTTTGGCTTATTTTCCATTACAATACCAATGAAATTACTATTAGTTTTCATAATATCCATGGCAATAGCTACTGATTCATCTGGTTTAAATACTGGTACCTCTGAAGATAATTTACTCAAATTTTTATCTGGGTTAGCATATAATTGATTTAGCTTAATTGTTCCAATATACTGCTGGTTTTCTAAAACTATTCCGAATTCAATTTCATCTTCCCGCATTTTTTTTATGGTAGATTCAATTGTCTGGTTAGCCTGAAAGATATATTTTTCCTCTAAGGGGAGCATAAGATCCTGTACTGTTAAATTATCCAGATGCCTGAATTTCTTTTTGGAATCCACGATATCTGCAATAAAATCATTGGCCGGGTTAACCAATAATTCATTTTTTCTGGCCAGTTGAATAAGTTTTCCGTTTTTTAGGACGGCAATCCGGTCACCAAGGCGAAAAGCCTCTTCGATATCATGGGTAACAAAAATGATGGTCCTTTGCAGTTTTTCTTTGATATGGATAAATTCTTCCTGCAGCTGCTTCCTCAAAATGGGATCCAGTGCCCCAAAAGGTTCATCCATTAACAACAAAGGTGAATCCATGACCATTGCTCTTGCCAGTCCGATGCGTTGTTGTTGTCCTCCGCTAAGTTCTTTTGGTCGACGGTTGATGAATTGCTCAGGTGAAAGTGAAACCAGTTCCAATAATTCTTTTACCTTGCCGGTGATTTTTTTTTCACCCCAACCTTCCAGTTTGGGAACTAATCCAATATTTTCTTTGACTGTCATATGGGGAAACAGGCCGATTTGCTGAATTACATAACCGATATTCTTGCGGAGCAGTACTGGATCAAAATCCCGGACATTTCGTTCATTAATCAATATTTTTCCTTCATCGATTTCCACCAACCTATTAATCATACGAAGCAGAGTTGTTTTTCCACAACCACTGGGTCCCAGTAGAATCAGCAGTTCTCCACCTTGAATATTCAAAGAAACTTCTTGTACAGCAGTAATAGAACCATATTTTTTGGTTACATTATCAATTTTAATTTCTTTAATCTTTTCGAAAAATCTATCAGAAGGAGTCATCTGGTTCCTTTTTAATTAAGAATTAATTACTTAATAAGACCTTGTTCCACCAGATAATCTCGAGCGATATCGGTTGCTTCTTTTTTATCAATATCATAAAATTTATTCAGGTGTCGCATGGTTTCAGTATCAATCCGGTCTTCTAAGATCTTAAAAATACGCATAAGTTCTTCATTTTCACTAAATTCTTTTCGCACGATAATAATCGCACTGTAGGGTGGTAGAGCACCTTGATCATCTTCTACAATGGCAAGATTATAGAGATCAACTCTGGCATCTGTGGTATAAGCACCGATAGCATCAACCTGATTATTTTTAATTGCTTCATACATTAAGGTGGGTTGCATTTGCCTGACCCTACCAAAGGTAAAGCCATAGATTTTATCAATTTGAGGTAGGCCATCAGGGCGAGAGGCAAATTCGGGATCGGTTGCCAGGCTTAACTCAGCAGCATAGGGTTGCAAATCACTCATTTTTTTGATATTGTTTTCTTCCACCCAATCTTTTTTTAAGGCAATAGCATAATCATTACTAAAACCTATTTTGGCTGCAATAGAAATCTGGTCTTGTTCTAATAGTCCTTCTTCTACTTGTTGGTAGACCTGTTGGGGATTCCATTGTTCCAGGGGAGGTAATTTTAAAATCACATTATAAGCAGTTCCGGTGTATTCAATATAGGCATCAATATTTCCTCTCTTTAAAGCTTCGTAATTAATCATGGTACCGCCAAGGGCTTCTTTAACTTCTGCTTGATAATTATTTTCTCTCATTAGGTGTGCAATCATATGGGAAAGAATGTATTGCTCATTAAATAGCTTAGAACCCATAACAATTTTATTATCCTGTACCAGGCCGAACGCTGAACATGTTGTAAAGGCCAGAACAATTATCACAATTAAAATAATTCCTTTTATTCTTTGCATTTTTCCCTCCATTTATTAACTTCACCAGATGATTAATCCGGCGAAGTAGTTATAACTTTATATTATACAAGATACCGGCAATAATGCAAAAAACCTTTTTATTTAACCTTTTTTCTTTTGGGAGAAAAGATTACTGATATGCCGAAACCAATGGAGGAAATAATAGCAATTGAGGAACCAACCGGTAAGTCTAACAAAAATGAGAGAATAACTCCTCCCAGGGAGAATGAAATACCAAATAATGGCGAGAAGATCAGTATTTTTTTAAAATCATAAAAAAACTGGTAAGCAGAAGATGCTGGATTTACAATTAAAGCAAAGATAAGCAAGCCTCCTACCAGTTTAATTGAGAAAGCAACTGTAATGGCAGTGAGGAAAAGTATAAGATAATAGAATGGCTTGGTATAAATACCTGATGCTTCTGCCATTTTACGGTTAAACATAATAGCATGAAATTCTTTAAAAAAGAGAATAATAATCAGAATAACACTGAAAGTAAGAACAGAAAGGCGCAGGACATCAATATAAGTAATACCCAAAATACTTCCCCAGAGAATACTCATGGCAGTGCTGCTCATAGCAGAGTCAGGAATAAAATTGAGAAAAGTCAATCCCAGGGCCATAGTTAAGGAAAACAGTATTCCTAGAATAATTTCCGGTTGTAATTTAGATTTATCAGTCAGTGGTCCCAGAATAAAAGCGACCAAAACAGAAAAGGCCAGGGCAAACCAGAGGGGAGGTAAAGAAATTGCCAATCCCAGGGCAGATCCGGCAAATGCGGCATGGGACATACAGAATCCGAGGGAAGTTAGCTTCATTCTAACAATAAATGTCCCTATAAGTGAGCATACCGCACCGGCAAGGCAGGTGCCCAATAAGGTAATAATAATTGTTCTCAAAGGAAGAATAGTTAAAATAGACATTTGATACTCACCTTAAGGCAGCTCCCAAAAAGTCTTCAGTTAATACCTTTTCCGGAATATCATCTTTAACAATTCTTCCGTTTTCCAGTTGAATGATCCGATTACAGCGTTCAGGTAAGGAATTGAAATCATGAATAACCATCAGGGTGGTCAAATGGTTTTCATTATGAGTACTTATGATTTGGTGGGAAATTTTATAAGTAGCACGGTAATCCAGATTACTGAATGGCTCGTCAAGAAAAAGAATGGTTGGTTTTTTGGCCAGCACCCTGGCTAACATCACCTTTTGTAATTGGCCTCCTGAGAGTTTACCAATAGGGCGGTATTTCAATTCTTCAATTCCCATTACTTTCAGACTATTATCTACCAGGAGGTGATCATTTTTAGAAATATTTTTTAGCAGCCCAATTTTTCCGTAGCGTCCCATAAGGATAACA
>CAZPII010000037.1:0-12124 GCA_964586485.1 uncultured Atribacterota bacterium
GGAATACGGGGGTCCCTGCCCTCCGTCCGGAACCCACCGATATTTCTTTAAACTTTACGCTCTTGATGAAAAGCTTGATCTAAAGGAAGGCTGTCACAAAAAAGATCTTCTCAAGGCTATAGAAGGGCATATTCTGGAAGAAACCGAATTAATTGGTCTTTACCAGCGTAAATAAACTGTTTTATCAGGCTTCTTCTTTTCTTAGATAAACCACCTGTCGATTAAAGGGTATTTCAACACCTTGAGAATCAAAGTGATTCTTGATGAGCCGTTTTAAATCTCTTTCGGCTTCCCAGTGAGTCATTGGTTTAACCTTTGTAACCAATCGGATAGTAATTCCGGAGGCACCTAAAGATAAAACTCCCTGAACGACGGGTGGTTCCAATATGATATCTTTGTGTTTTTCCGCCCATTTTTTACCAATAGCTTCCAATTCTTTCATTCCTTTTTCTACATCCTGTTCGTAGGCTATATCAACTTCGGCAATTGCCCTAACCCAATCTCGGTTGTAATTACCAAAGTTAACAATTTGGCCATTAGGAATGGTCCACAATTCTCCGTTAAATTTTCGTAATTGAAGATGTCTTAGGTTTATGGACTCCACAAGACCGGCATGTGCATCTACAGTAATCACATCTCCCACTGAAATTGTTCCATCCAGTAAAATAAAGATTCCAGAGATAAAATCCTTTACAATTGATTGGGCACCAAAACCGATAGCCAGACCAAGCACTCCGACACTGGCAATAATAGGGGTGGTGTCTATCCCTAGCTTTCTAAGTATAATTGTGATGGCAATAAAAAGAATGATAAATTTTAATATTGAAAAGAAAAAAGGACTAAGAGTATTAGCTCGGGATAATTTTTGCTGGTAATGCTGATCAGTTTTGCGGGGCATGAGTATTTTTTCGATCATGTTTTTTCCGGTTTTTAGGATGAACTTGGTGATGATCAAAACAACAATGATGGTAATAATAATATTAAGTAACCTGTTTAGGTATTCTGGATGTAATAGTTGAATCCAGAATTGCTGAAAGTCTATGATTGCTTGTTCCATTTAATTTCTCCTTAAATTTAAAGTTTCATTAGTTTAATTTGTTTTAAAGGTCTCTTGAATAAAATGCACCAGTTAAAGTGTAAAGTGTGTTATTTATTTTCAATTCTATTCTATCAGATATAAAATGTTTGGCAAAATTTCCAGCTAAAGATGGAATTTTTAATGAAAAAAAACTTAAAAAATAGTAAAATACAATTAAAGATATTTATTGCATAATGAAAGCAGATAAAATTTTAAATAACAATAGGAGAAAACATGACGGAAGGCTGGATTCTCTATAAACAGCGAGAAAGCGAAATAACACCTGATAAATATGAAATGAATCGTTTTTTAGAAGTAGCCGAACAGAGAGAAATAAACTTAAAGATATTATGCCCTGAACAGTTTGATTTATTAGTCAATCGGGAAGATAATAAGAGTATCATTCTCGATAACCATTTTACAAAATTACCGCAATTTTTATTACCCCGGCAAGGTGCCAGTACCCCATATTTTTCACTTGCAGTTATTCGGCATCTGGAAAGACTGGGCGTGAATACTTTTAATTCATCTCAGAGCATTGAAATAGTCAAAGATAAATTATATACACAACAGATATTAGCTGCTAACAATTTCCCCGTTCCCCGGACCATGTTAGCCAGGTACCCGCTAAATATTCAGTTGATTGAAGAGACTATCGGGTTTCCAATCGTAGTAAAAACTATTTCAGGTTCCCAGGGAAGCGGTGTCTTTTTATGTGAGAATAAAGGTCATCTTGAAGATCTAATGCAATTAATTGATACTGCCAAAACACAAGCCAATTTCATTATTCAGGAATTTATTAAAACAAGTAAAGGAAGGGATTTAAGGGTATTTATTGTCGGCAGTAGGGTTATTGCCTGCATGGAGAGAATCTCAAGTGACGGTAGTTTTAAAGCTAATTTTTCCCGGGGAGGTAAAGCAAGGGCGTTTCCGGTAAATAAAGAGATCGAATGGCTGGCCACTGAAAGTGCCAGAGTATTAAATCTGGATATTGCCGGTATTGATTTATTGTTTGATGGAGAGAATTTTAAGGTATGTGAAGCAAATTCATCACCTGGATTTAAGGGTATAGAGAGCTGTTGTGATGTTAGCATTCCTGATGCTATTTTTGATTTTATAAAAATAAGATTAGGTTTATACCTATCCTAAAAGTTTAAAGATAGGGATTGGCCCTGCCTTTTAGGCTAATGAGGACAGGGCTTTAATCCTTTTTAACATATTGGGATGAGTAGTAAATAGTTCCATCAGTTTTTCAGACTGGCTTACTCTGATTTGTTTTTCTCTTAAATTAAGCAGTTCATGTTGTTCAATAGTACCGCTAAGATTCTGATCCAGCTCTTTTAATTCTTTAATTTCTTGATGAGCCCTGGCTACATCATTAAGAAAAAATGCCCTGAATCCTTCAACTTCACGGAGCTGCTGCTCACCCCTTTGATTTCCTTTAAAACGGGCAGAACTATATACTAATTTATAGAGGGCGGAAGCAAGTTGATGAGGGGGATTCCCCAAACGAATACTTCCCTGATCGGCATAATATTCCCTAATTCGTGATCCATAAAGCACCAATAGATTGGTAATAAAATAAAGAGCAAAAGCCACTAAGCCGATTAAAGCGGCTGATCCGCCATTTCCTCTTCTTCTGAACATACCACCCCACATCATTCGCCAGGCCAGCCAGTAAAGCATTAAGGGGATAACCGATAAAATAGTGATAAGTACCATGTCCCGATGTTTCAGGTGAGATATTTCATGTCCTAAAACCGCTTTTAATTCTTCCTTATTCAATAGTCCATGCATACCCTTTGTTACACATATTCGGCCATCTTTTATCGTTCGACCAAAAGCAAATGCATTGGGTATAGTCATTTGTGAAATACCTACCTTGGGCTTGGGTATACCTGCTTTTTGTGATAATTCGGTTATCATATCATGGATTTCAGGTTCCTCTGAACTGCTGACCCATTTTACTTTCATCATAGCAGTAACCAGAGAAGGTCCTACAAGATATTGAAATAGTGTTATTCCAATTGCCATAATTAAATAAGTAGTCACACTTCCGGCTCCCAGATAAGCTCCTATACCGGCAATAACACCATAAAGTATGGCGAACATTAATATAATTAAGGTCCATATTTTCAATTGAAGATTCATTTTTTCTCCTTCATAAAGCGTTATAATAAAATAGATTATAGTGCTATTATAATGGTTTGCATATTGTAACTCAAGTGTGTACCATGTAAACATAACTTAAGGATATAATGATTGTCCACATTTAAATATGGAAAAAGGAGGCAAATAATGAGCATCCACATTAGTGCTGAACCGGGAGATATCGCGCCAACTGTTTTGTTGCCCGGAGACCCGATGCGGGCTAAGTATATTGCTGAAAATTACCTGAAAGAAACCTACTGCTATAATCAAATAAGAGGAATGCATGGTTTTACCGGTCGATATAAAGGAAAGTTAATTTCGGTTCAGGGAACAGGTATGGGCATACCTTCTATTTCGATTTACCTGCATGAATTAATAAATCAATACCAGGCTTGTAATCTAATTCGAATTGGCAGCTGCGGTTCGCTCCAACCTGAGATCAAAGTACGGGATATTATCCTTGCCATGAGTGCTTCTACTGATTCCAGTATGAATAAAATTCGTTTTCAGGGGAAGGATTATGCGCCGACTGCTTGCTATCAACTGTTAAGAAAAGCCGAAAAGATTGCCGAGCAAAATCGCTTGGAAATAAATATCGGTAATGTATTGACTACAGATGTTTTTTATCATGATAATCCCGATCATTGGAAAATTTGGGCTACCTATGGAGCCCTTGCTATAGAAATGGAAACAGCCGCTTTATATACCATAGCTGCAAAATTTAAGGTCAGGGCATTATCAATATTAACAGTAAGTGATAGTTTGATTACAGGTGAAGAGACGACTTCCGAAGAAAGGGAAAGGACCTTTAACCAGATGGCTGAAATGGCACTTGATTTGGTTGAATAATAAAGTAATAAGCTGTTTAAAAAACATGGGAGCAGTAAGACAATAAAATATGTTTTAAAATAGACGTTTTAGCAAAAAAAAGATTGATTTTTAGAAAATTTTCTGTTATTTTATTTTAGTTCAAGAATAACTTTTATGGAATAAGAGGGTCAGAAAAAAATGGATTATTTAGGAAGTCATCTTTTAGTTGAGTTGTATGAATGTAACTCAAAAAAACTGAATGATCTGAAGAAACTGGAGAGTGTTTTGGAAGAAGCGGTTCGTATCTCCGGAGCCACGGCTTTAAAATCATCTTTTCACCAGTTTGCACCCCAGGGAGTAAGTGGTGTCATCATTATTGCTGAATCTCATTTTACGATTCATACCTGGCCGGAATACGGCTATGCTGCTCTGGATATTTTTACCTGTGGAGAAAGAATAGATAGCCAAAGGGCATTGGATTATATTGAAAAAGAATTAAATGTTAAAACTGTATCGGTAACGGAAATGAGAAGAGGAAATATCCATTTTCCGATTAGAATAGATAAAAAAACATCTCCGAAGGTGGGGGTTTTTTAGATGGAAAAGTTAAAAGAGTTAAGAGATAAATATACGAATGAAGATGTGTGGGGGCTGCTTACCAGTTTTGACTTGCATGACTGTGATCCTGATCTGATTCGTGATGCAGAAGCAATAAAACGTTATGTTAATGAATTATGTCAACTTATCGAAATGAAAAAATTCGGTGATACCCAGGTGGTTCATTTTGGGGAAGATGAAAAAGTAGCCGGATTTTCAATGATTCAATTAATTGAAACATCATTGATATCGGGACATTTTGCCAATCAAACCAATCATGCCTATATTGATATCTTTAGCTGTAAATACTATGATCCCCAGGTAGCAGCTGATTTTACACAGGAATATTTTAAAGCAAAAGAAGTTAAAATTCATTATGTGTTAAGGAAATAATAACATTGAGTCAGTTTGAATTGTGGTTTGGAGATCAATACGAAAAAGAAAATGGACGTTATTTACAGATAAAAGCAAATAACGTCCTGGAAAAGATTGTTTCACCTTTTCAGGAAATCTGTGTAGTTAATAGCCAGGCTTTTGGCAAGGTATTAATTAATGATGGTATTGTTATGTTGACTGAAGCAGATGAAGCAGGTTATCATGAAATGATAACTCATGTTTCGCTCTGTGTTCACCCCTTTCCACAGAATATCCTGGTGATTGGCGGAGGAGACGGAGGAACGGTTCGAGAAATTATTAAGCATACTCATGTTAAAAAAGTGGATGTTTGTGAGATTGATAGAAAAGTTATCGAGGTTTGTCGCAAACATTTTCCGGATATGGCTAATAGTTTTGATGATGAAAAAGTTACTCTTTTCTTTCAGGATGGAGCTCAATTTTTGAAAGAGAGAGAGGATTGCTATGACATAATTATTGTTGATTCTTCAGATCCAATTGGCCCTGGTAGCACCCTTTTCACTGAACCATTTTATCATTCCTTATTTGGGTCCTTAAAAGAAGGCGGAATTGCCGTAACCCAATTAGAATCACTTTTTTGGCATAAGAATTTTATTAGAAATACTTTTCAATTTATTAGAAGAATATTTCCCATTTCATCTTACTACTACACTATAGTACCGACTTATCCCAGCGGTGTAATTGGTTTTTCTTTTTGTTCCAAAAAATACCACCCTATTGATGATTTTATCCCTGAAAGGGTAAAACAATTGACTGATTTAAAATATTACCATACAGATATTCATAAAGCTGCATTTGTACTTCCGTCTTTTGCCAGAGATTTTTTTTGAGCTGATAAATCAATTGGTTGGAATTATTTATTACAAATTTATATTTTACTTATCTAATCCATTATTTATTCTTCAATTTCCCCTGTAGGAAATCATTCTGCCAGGAGAGGTAAAACAACTTAATGAACTATTAGTTGTAGTTGTTTAAAATAAATTATCTAAAAGGTATGTTTATAGAATATGATTATTTTAAAAAATATTAAAGTTAGTTTCCCCGGAAGAATACTTTTTGATAGTTTGAACTGGCAAATACCGGCAGGTAGTCGTATTGGGTTAGTTGGAGATAATGGTGTTGGTAAAACCACCCTTTTAAAAATTATAATGGGGAAGTACGAGGCTGATGAAGGGAATGTGATATTACCAAATAGTAAAAAATTAGGGTACTTACCTCAGGACCTCATTGTTTTATCGGATTATCTTCTCAGGGATTACTTAAAAGAAACAGCCGGAATCGTAAAATTGGAAAGAAAATTAAAAGAAGAGCAGGAAAAACTTTCAGAAATAGATGCAAAAAATAATGATTTTAAAAGTATTAGCAAACAGTATGAGCAAACTTTTCATCAGTTTGAGATGATAGGTGGTTATCGTTTTGAAGCAAAAGCCAAAAATATATTACAGGGATTAGGCTTCAGAGAAGAGGATTGGCTGAAACCATGTTCCTCTTTTTCGGGTGGATGGAAGATGCGTGTTGTGCTTGCCGGTTTATTGGTTAGTTCTCCTGATATTTTATTATTGGATGAACCAACAAATCATATGGATACCGAGAGCCTGGAATGGTTGGAGAACTGGCTTTATAACTATAGCGGAACATTGGTAGTTATATCTCATGACCGTTATTTTCTGGATAAAATTGTACGGGAAATTGCAGAATTAGCAGAACAAAAAATTTCCTTTTACAAAGGTAATTATAGTTTTTATTTGAGAGAAAAAGACAAAAGGGAAGAAATTCAGGAAAAGAATCAGAAACATCTGCAAGAAAAAAAGGCTCATCTGGAAAAATTCATAGAGCGTTTTCGTTATAAGGCAACCAAGGCTTCCCAGGTCCAAAGTAGAATAAAGATGCTGGAGAAAATAGGTCCAATCAAAGAACAAAAAATATCAAGTCATGTTCGATTTAGATTTCCTCCTGCCCCCAGAAGCGGGGAAGAAGTTGTGATGCTAAAAAATATAACTCACGGATATGGGCAAAAGATAGTCTTCCAAGGAATTAATGTTACGGTACATCGCGGAGATAGGGTTGCTCTGGTTGGAATTAACGGTGCCGGAAAGTCAACATTATCAAGAATTATCAGTGGTATAGAATCTCCCAAGAAAGGTATGGTTGATTGGGGTTACCGGGTTAAGATATCTTTTTTTTCTCAGGAAAGTTCACAAAATTTGAATTATCAACATACCATCTGGGATGAAATTGACAGAAACGGGAAACAATTAACCGATCAGGAGAAGAGAGACCTTTTGGGTTCTTTTCTTTTTACCGGGGAGGATATAAATAAATCTGTGCACCAATTATCGGGGGGTGAGAAATCCCGATTGGCTCTGGCAAAATTATTACTGGAAGAGTCAAATCTCTTAATTCTGGATGAGCCCGGGAATCATCTTGATATCAAAACGAAGAATATATTCTATCAGGCTTTAAAACAATACCAGGGAACCATTCTTATTGTTTCTCATGATCGTTTTTTCCTGGATCAACTTGTAAATCGTGTGATTGAGATTAGAGAAGGAAAAATATATTCTTATCCGGGGAATTATTCCTATTTTATCCAGAAGCGCCAGGTAATCCTGGAAAAAGAAAATAAGGGAACTAGGCATACTAGAGATTATAATATAGAATTTAAACCCAGTCTGGTTGAAAAAGAAAAAAAAAGAATTCAAGCCGAACGGCGAAACCAACAATACCGCTTCATAAGGAATATTGAAAAAGAACTGAATCCCCTGGAAGAAAAAATCCATCATCTGGATAGAGAAAAAACAGATATTGAAGAGAAATTATGTCAAAAAGATATTCTGCAAAATTCCGAAAAGGTTCAAACATTAATGGTCGATTTGCATCAAATCAACTATAAATTGAACCATTTGATGAAAAAATGGGAAACATTGATGAATAAAAAAGAATAAACCCAACTATTAACCATGATTATTTAAAAAGATTGGCTACATATGCTTAAAATAATAATATAGTATTGTAATAAATGGAATAATATTTTCTCCAATGTTAATAAAATATTTTTTAGTTTTTCTAAAAATAATCCTCAAGTTTGATTTTTTTTCTATTTTAAAAGCAAAAAAGTCTTGCCTTTAAATTTTTTAAGAATTTATATTTACTCATACTTTTTTAGGATAAATGGATAGATATAGGATATATGATTTTGAACTATGAAGGATAAATATAATCAATAATTAACCAATACAGGTGTTTTTCAATAATATTGTGAGCTTTTATGATGTAAAAATTTCTTGCATGTTTTTTTAAAATAATATAAAATGTATGAAATACTCTGTATTCTGTATACAATCTTTGAGGTATTTATACCAGATATTATTTATATAGGTAAGTTAAATTGAATAAAAAATTAATAAAAATAGAAGGTTATGAATTATTAAGCCAAAAAATATATAGGACTCTAAAATCGCAGATTAGTAAAGGGTTTATTGAACCGGGCGAAAAACTTTATGAAACCAAAATTGCCAAATACCTTAATGTAAGCCGAACGCCGGTAAGAGAAGCATTACAAAAATTGGCTGCAGAAGGTTTTCTTGAAATTACTCCCAATAAGTCAATGGTTGTAACCAAGATTTCCTTTGAAGACGTTAGGGAGGTTTTACAGGTTAGAGGAGCCTTAGAGGCTTTAGCAGCAAAAATTGCTGCAATGAAAATCACTAATGAAGAAATTTTAGAATTAGAAACTATTTTTCAAAAAATAGAAACTGCAGTACAGAACTCAGACATTGTTTCATTCTGTAAATTTGATGATGAATTTTATGATTTGGTTATTGAGATATGTGGGAATAAATGGGTCATTAAAATGCTTAATAACTTAGAAAATATAATTCATAGGTTTAGAGTCAAGTCATTAAATGTTCCGGGAAGATTAAAAAATTCTTTGAAAGAGCATAGACAAATTATGTTGGCTATAAAAGAAAGAAATTCGGAAAAAGCTGAGAAATTAAGCAAAGAGCACATAGATAATGTGATAGAAAATCTGATGACAAATGTAATTAAACAAAGTGAATAGAATCTTCTGTTTCTTGTAAAAATAAAATAAATACCTTTAAAAATCAAGAGAAATTTCAACTTTTTAATATCTTTGAAGGATAAAAATCAATTAATAATAAATTGAAAAAAAATTTGGAGGTGATAGATTATAGAAAAAATTGGTTAAAGTATCTCATTTTTTAAAATTAAAAGGAGAAAAAGATGTTTAAGAAAAGATTATTTTGTATGTTTTTACTGGTTGCCATAATACTAACGGTTAGTATTGTCGGTGTAAATGCCCAAGTTACTTTGAAGTTAGGCAATAAAGAAGCAGACAATCATCACGAAAGTCTGGCACTTAAAAGATTTGCCGAGTTGGTTGAAGAAAAAACCAATGGTGAAGTCAAAGTCAATAATTTTTACAATGAAGCTCTGGGAAACCCTAACGTTCAATTAGAGAATACGATCCAGGGAGTTCAGGATATTTATGTTGTTGGTTATTATGTAATGGAAAAATATATTCCTGATTATAAAGTGACTGAATTATTATATTTCTTTGAAAGTAGAGAACATTTTCGTAACTTCTTGCTAAGTGACATGGTGGCTGAAATGGAAGAAGAACTTTTAGAAAAAACGGGTTTAAGAGTCATAAGTCAGGAACGTAACTGGTGGTTGGGACCTTACCGTGCGATGTGTGCAAAGAAACCGGTTATTACTGTGGATGACCTTAGTGGTTTAAAACTACGTGCACCAGATTCAAAAACGGTAATTAGAATATGGAAGGGACTGGGCGCAAATATTACTGTTATACCCTGGTCTGAAGTATATCTAGCTTTAAGTCAAGGATTAGTAGAAGCCGGAACCGGCACGATTATGGATATGTCTTATGAAAAATTCTATGAAGTAGCTCCACACATTATGACAACAAACTCCAAATTTCAACAAGCTGCTATCTTGATGAATAATGCAAAATTTGAAAGTCTAACTGAACAACAGCAACAGGCAATTTATGAGGCAGCTAATGAAGCAGGAGATTATTGTACAGAATTGCTCTATGATGAATTAGATGAAAGATTAGCCGATATGGAAGCAAAAGGAGCTATTTTCCATGAACCCGATCTGGAAGCCTGGCGGGAAGAAGCCAAGAGTGTTCTTCTAGAAATGGAAGCAGAAGGTTTTATCTCTGAAGGTTTAATGGAGGAAGTAGAAAAACTTGCTCCTTAATTTGTTTATTGAATATTCTTAAATGACCAAGAAGTGCTACTGTAGGCTAACCAGTACCAGTATAATTCAAGCTTACAGTAGCACTAAAATTAGGGAATCTATAATTATTAATTAAAAAGGAAATATATATTTTGAAAGAAAAAATGAATTTATTAAATAAATCAGCTCATTACTTGGATAATATTTTTACCTCTTTAATTATTATATTAGGCATTATTTTAATCGGAATAAATGCTGTACAAATAACCCTTCGAGGATTTTTTGATATTTCATTCCTATGGGTTTTGGAACTTTCAAAATTTTTGGGAATCTGGATTGTTCTTTTTGGTGCCTCGGTTATGTTTTTCAGGGATACGGAAGTAAGAGTAACGGTAATTGTAAATTCTCTGCCAGAAATAATAAAAAAACCAATAGACATCATTATTAACATTTTAGTAATTATTTTTGGTATATCTTTAATTTTTGGAAATATTTATTATCAAAAATATGTGGATACAATCAAGCCGGATTTTCTGCCTTTTTCATATCGTGTCCATATCTTTCCTGTTTATATTTTTAGTATCAGTGTTATATATAATGGTTTTTACAATATTTTTAAAACTAATAATGACAAGAATAAGGAGCAATTTATAGAATGATTTCAATATTATTGGTCTTTTCTTTAATAACCCTGATTGTTTCCAAGACACCCATATCAGTTGCTATGGGATTAGCCAGCTTATTTGCAGCCTGGGCAGGAGGATACCCTATTCATCTTTTACCTCAAGGCATATTTAATGGAGCTGTAACCTGGAGTTTACTAGCTGTACCATTTTTTATCATTGCAGGAAACTTAATGAATGAATTTGGTATTGCCGAGCGAATATTTGATTTTATGAATGCCCTGGTAGGTCACGTAAGAGGCGGGTTAGCTCATGTTAATGTTTTAACTTCAATGGTTTTTGCCGGTATATCCGGATCGGCAACCGCAGATTGTGCCGGATTGGGACCAATTGAATTAAAGGCAATGAGAGATGCAAATTATGACCCCAGTCTGAGTGCCGGAATTACATTAGCATCCTCAACCATAGGTCCAATTATCCCCCCAAGTGTATCTTTCATCATATATGCAGTTATTTCCGGAACTTCAATAGCAAAAATGTTTGTTGCTGGCATAATACCAGGTGCATTAGCAGGCCTTGCTTTGATGATTACTAATTATTTTATATGCTTGAGAAGTCCGGAAAAATTACCCAGAAAACCAAGGAAAACTTTAAGAGAAATCTCTGATAGTTTTTTTGTGGCGATTTTTTCACTAATTGCACCGGTTATTATATTATTTGGAATGATAAGCGGTTTAGTTAGCCCTACTGAAGCTGGGATTATAGCTATATTATATTCTCTATTTTTAGGTTTTTTTTATCGGACTTTTAGTTTCAAAAAAATTATTAAGGTAATGGAAATTTCCATGCTTACTTCTGCCCATAGCCTGATATTGGTTGGTTTAGCTTCAACTATGAGTAATATTATGACCTTCGAACGAACACCCCTTATGGTTGCGGAATTTATAATGAGCCTTTCCAGTAATAAAATAGTTATTTTACTATTGATTGATTTATTACTGCTGATTGTGGGGACCCTTATGACTGGTATTAGTTCAATGGTTCTTTTGGCCCCCATCTTTATACCTTTGATGCAGGAATTGGGAGTAGATCTGATACAATTTGGAGTAATCATGGGGTTGGGAACTGTTATTGGAATAACTACTCCACCCGTAGGTGTTGGACTTTTCATTATTTCTGATATTGCCAAGCTTTCGGTGGAAAAAGTAGCTCTCGGTGTGTT
>CAZPII010000038.1:0-11822 GCA_964586485.1 uncultured Atribacterota bacterium
ATTTAAGGTGACACCTATCTTTTCCGGTTTAAGAATTTGAAAAATCTTTTTCTGTTCACAGATATTCCAATCTCCGGAACCAGGTTCAAAATAACGGGAAAACTTGAATCCTTTCTGAGAGCTTCCCTGTTCGATAAAGTGATTGAGCCATTGACCAGCTGTTTTTACGGCTACTGTTCCTGCTGCATCTAATGCCATTGCCCTGATATATAGGTTCTGGGCAAATCTTTCTTGAACAGCTTTTTCGATTTCCGATCCAATAGTAACCACAGCAAGAACAAGGTATTCTACATTATCTAATAAATCTATGATTTTTCGGTTAACCAAAAACCTGTAACGATGATTAATTAGCATAATTCCATTTTGGGATATTGAAGATATTTTCACAAATCGATATATGCCTTTGCCATCCATCAGTGAATATATTTGAGTAATCTCTTTATTGATTATTCTCTTGATGTCCAAGTTAATTTTACTACTAAAATCTTTTTGATAACCGAGATACCTCAATACTTCCTGCTCTATAATTTTTATCTTAATTTCTTTAATAATTTTGGTTTTTTCCATTTTTCTTAGCCTATTAGTCGCCCTGTCTATTGCAATCTTCACTTCTTGTAATCTCAATAATTCTATAATCTATGGTTAAAAAACAGGGAATCGGTAAAGATATTTTGAAAATCATGATAAGAAGATAGTTCGATATAGTTAACTTTTTTTGCCAGCCAATCAGCTGTGTTCCTCATATCCTCTGATAATAACAATTTTTCAGCGCCCTGTCCGGCAGCATTCCCAACAGAGCGTATACGATCAAGAGATATTTTTGGTATAATGCCAATTTCAAGTGCACTGGAGGTATTAAGGACATTTCCAAATGCACCGGCTAATAATATTTCTTCAATACTCTCGATTTCAATCTGGGCCTTTTCAAGAAGAATACGAATACCTGCGGCCACTGCACCTTTGGCTAATTGCACTTCGCGGATATCATTTTGATCCAGGTAAATCGCTTCACCAGAGACCGATTCTTGAGGGGGGACAATTAAAAACTGTTTGTATTTTTCCCCCTGGATAATTCTTTCTTTTATAGTATCAGCTATAGTATTGGGACATTCTTCCTGATTAACCAATCTTCCATTGGGTTCAATAATTTTTAATTTTAATAATTCAGAAACAAGGTCAACCAATCCTGAACCACAAATACCGACAGCTTTGGGTTGACCGATAACATGATAATCAATTTTCTGATTTGTGATTTTTATTTGATCAATTGCCCCATCTGCTGCCCTCATACCTGAATTAATCCTGGCACCCTCAAAAGCAGGCCCGGCAGCAGTCGAACAAGCCCATATTTTTCCACCCGAAATCAAAATGATTTCTCCGTTTGTTCCCAGATCAACCATCAGTGTATTGCCTGCTTTTCGCCAAATAGAAACATCTACCATATCTGCAATAATATCTCCCCCCACATAAGCAGAGATATTCGGTGCAGTATATACCAGAGTATGAGGGGTAAAACAAAAATTAGGTAAATTACTTGATTCTTTTAATATTTTCTCAGTAACAACAGGTATATAAGGAGAACTAGCTAGATTTTCCGTTGGCAAAGACCATAGAAAATGATGCATACAGGTATTTCCGACCAGAACGGTAAAATATATATTTTGAACATCTATTCCAGCTTTGTGGGATAAGGAAAAAACGATTTGATTTAATGTAGAAATCAGTTCATGCTGTAATTTTTGTTTCCCCTTCGGGTCTCTTTTTGTAAAATCAATGCGGGAGATAATATCATCACCATATATTGACTGCGGATTAGCACGGGCTTCAATTCCTATTTCCTGAAATGTTGTTAGATCAAGAAGGTATCCAGCAATAGTGGTGGTCCCAACATCAAAAGCTATTCCGTATAGCTGGTCTCGCGTATCTCCTGCTTCAGCAGCAATGATAGTATCCTTAAACAAGACAACCGTTACTCTAAACTGATTATCTCTAAGTAATGAGGGTATACTATTTAGAATATCCAGAGGTACTTTCCAATTTTTTGGGTGATTTTTTTCTTGTATTGCTAATTTATCCTCTATCCTGGTCCAATCCGAACGCTGGTCCTGGATGGTCGGAGGATCAAGCTGTAAATAATTTTTTTTTATTTGTCTCAACGCTTTAAAGTCATTCTTCAACAAATGAGATTTTATTTTGCCATTGAGTACAGAATATTCTTTTTTCAATAGAGTATATTGTGGAATTGTGATAACACTATCCTTGCTAAGATAACATTGGCAGGCTAAACGGAAGCCTTTTTTTGTTTCTTCCTCAGTTAAACACTTCTTTTCATTAACATTAAGTGGGGAATTTTGGGGGTAAACAATAACTTTACATTTTCCACAGGTTCCCTTTCCCCCACAGGGAGTGGTAATGATAAGGCCTGTCTTTTTCGATATATCTAATACAAGTGTACCCACCGGTACTTCTATTTTTTTGTTTCCTGGATTGATTGTTACTTTGACCATATACTGTTAATATTTATTCGATAGAATAACAATCTCCTTTCATTTTAGAAATTGCTTTTCTCTTTTTTTTATTGTTTGAGAAATTGCCCTGATATGCTCCGGAGTTGTGCCACAACATCCTCCGATAATATTAACTCTCAGTTTAGCAAATTTCTCAGCATAGTCTGCCATTTTCTCTGGAGACGCAGGGTAAATAACTTTGTTATTCTCTAAATAAGGAATGCCTGCATTGGGTTCAACCAGCAATCGTGCATCAGTTATTATTCTCATACGTGATAAAATCTGATAAAGTACCTCTGGACCACTCCCACAATTTGCTCCTACCCCATCTGCTCCTTCTTCAAACAATACCCCCACTGCCTTTTCCGGGCTGATTCCATATATAGTTTTCAGGCTCTCGTCAAAAGTCATAGAAGCAAAAACCGTCAAATCACTGTTTTCTTTTACCGCCCTAAGGGCAATCTCAATTTCATCAAGATTGTAAAATGTTTCCAATACAATCAGGTCAACCCCGGAAGAAGCCATTACCTCAACTTGTTCTTGATAACTTTGATAAGCTTCACTATTTTTAAGTGGACCACACGGTTCTAGAATTTCCCCTGTTGGACCTACCGAACCTGCTACAAAAGCTTCTACAGAATGTTTTTCTTTATAAATATCAATTGCTTCTCTGGCCAATTTTACAGCCTGCTGATTAATTTCTTTTGACTGGTGCTGTTGATTAAATTTCATTAATTTTATACTATTTGCTCCAAACGTATTGGTTAAAATAATATCTGCTCCTGCTTCTAAGTATTCAGCATGGATTTGCCTGACAACTTCCGGATGAGTAATATTCCATGTTTCAGGACAATCACCTGATTTCAAACCCTTTTCTTGAAGCATGGTTCCCATGGCTCCGTCAATGACCAGAATCCTCTGATCCAATAATTTTAGAACATCTTTCTCTAAATTCGATTCTTCTCTTTTTGACAAATCAAATACCTCCTGAATTAAAAGTTAGATTTTCATAAATGTAATTTTGAACAATACAATATGGTTTAATAATATCATAACACCATTTTCATCTTTTTAAAGCTAATTTTAAAAGTATTCCGTTAAACTAATTCAATTTATTTTCACAAAGATTGCAAAAAATTCTTTAATTCATACTATTAGAAAATCTCTTGAATAGTCCAAATACGAATAAATAATTTTATCCCTTTAAAGTTTTTCTTAACTCTGACAAGGAAAAGGTATTTAAAACAGCACTTTTTTCCAGCCATCCGCGTCGGGCTACTGATACTCCGTATATCATATTATCTAATGCTGCAAGTTGATGGGCATCGGTAGCAATGGATAATCGGGTTCCCTGTTCACTGGCGCTTTTGACATAAATATCATTTAAGTCCATTCTCTCCGGCGAAGCATTGATTTCTAATGTGGTATTCGTTTGAACAGCTATTCGAATAATTTCTTGCATATCAACAGCATATGGTTCACGATAGCCGATAATTCTACCGGTAGGATGGGCTATAATATTTACATAGGGATTTTTCATGGCCCGGGTTAAACGTTTCATTAACTGGCTACTTTCCTGTTTGAAACCAGAATGAATAGCGGCAATAACAATATCCAGTTTTTGGAGGATACTATCTGGGAGATCCAGTGTACCATCTGATTTTATATCTACTTCGATTCCTTTTAAAACAGTTAAATCATGTGTGTTCTGGTTGATTTTTTCAATTCTTTTTATCTGTTCTTCCAATTTTTTCTCATTTAATCCTCCCGCTATCTGGAGAGATTGAGAATGGTCAGTAATAGCTATATATTGGTATCCTTTTTTTCTTGCCGCCTCTACAATCTCATCTATGGTATTAAATCCATCACTATCGTTGGTATGAATATGCAAATCTCCCTTAATATCATCCAAATTAACCAGGCTGGGTAACTTGTTTTTTTGTGCCGCCTCAAACTCACCCCTGTCTTCTCTTAATTCCGGTATGATAAAGGGTAATCCCAGGGCTTGATAGATTTCCTGTTCATCTTTTCCGGCAATTTTCTTCTCATCTTTGGTTTGAAATATACCATATTCATTTATTTTTAGCCTTCTTTGAACTGCCATTTCTCTTAATCGAACATTGTGTGCTTTTGATCCTGTAAAATACTGCAGAGCGGCTCCGAAACTATCCGGTTGTACTACCCTCAAATCAACGTTAATATCCTGATGGGTTAAGATAGCGGATTTTGTTAAACCTTCAGCTAAAATTTCCTTTACCTGGGGTAAATGAATAAATCTTTCCATTACTTTTTTGGGTTGCTGTGAAGTAACCAAGATATCTATATCTCCAATCGTATCTTTTCTGCGTCTTAGGCTTCCGGCAATATTAATTTTATCAACTTCATCAAGAGATTTTAACTGTTTGATTATTTCTTCCGCATTCGGTAAAGCAATTCCAAGTAATGCCCTTTTTTCTCTTTTGTTATATAATTCGATTCCTCTTAATATATTCTCTTCGGCTTTTTCTCCCATGCCGGGAAGATTTTGTAATCTGTGCGTTTTGGCAGCTTCTTCTAGTTTTAGAATATTGTCTATTCCTAATTCCTCGTAAAAAAGCTTTGCCTTTCGTGGCCCAATTTCAGGAACATTCAAAAGTTCTAATAAGCCCGAGGGAATGGTCTTTTTTAAATTTTCATAATATTCCAGTTTTCCTGTTTCAATTAATTCCTCGATTTTTTTGGCAATTGATTCTCCTACTCCCGGTATTTCATCCAGCTTACCTGTCTGGTAAATCGTTTCAACCTCCATAGGAAGATTTCCTACAGAATCAGCAACCCGTTCATAAGACCTTATTTTAAATTTATTTTCATCTTTTATTTTTAATATCTTGGCAATATTTTCAAATATCTTGGCAATTTCGATATTCTTTATCAATACCTCATCTCACCACTCTTTCAAAATATTCTATTTTTTAATATCATATCATAAATTTGGTTAATAATAGAAAATATAATATATTTGCCTAACTTGTTTATCGTGCCTTGCAATGATAAAATATTAGACAAACTAGTTATATATTTTAGAAAAAATAATAAAGATAATTGATTTATTCATTGTTATTTAGGAGCTCAAGAATGTCGGAAAAGACTGTTGCGCTTTCCATGGAAGAAATCGCCGAAAAAATCAAAATCTGTCAAAAATGCCCTCTATATGCTACCAGAAATAATGCTGTTCCAGGAGAAGGCAGTTACAGCAGTTCAGTGATTTTTGTGGGAGAAGCTCCTGGAGAGGTCGAAGATTTGCACGGCAAACCTTTTATTGGAAAAGCAGGCCAATTATTTTCCAAAATCTTACAATCTGTTAAGATTAAGAGAGAAGACGTTTTTATTACCAATATGCTTAAGTGCCGACCACCGGGGAATCGAAATCCTTCCAAGGGAGAAATAGAAATCTGTCTACCATATTTAGAATCCCAAATAGCCCTTATTAATCCTAAAATTGTTGTTACACTGGGAAACATTCCCACGAAGCATCTGCTAAACTCTCAGGAAGGAATCACTAAAATTAGGGGACAATGGTTTAACTGGACCGGGGGGATTAAAATCTTTCCCATGTTCCATCCCAGCTATTTACTGCGACACGAAGAGACTACCCCCGGCAGCCCAAAAGAGCTGACCTGGAAAGATATAAAAGAACTCAAAAGAGTTTTAAATAAATTAATATAATAATTAAGTTTAGATAAATTTTTCAATTTATCCTATGATGAACTTGAAAGAGAGTTGAATATTTATGAAAATTAAACAACTAGTTGAAACTTTAAATCAAATCTCCCCCTTTTTTTTACAGGAAAAGTTTGATAATAGTGGTGTACAATTTGCTAATCTGGATGAAGATATTTCTAAGATATTAATCTGTTTGGATGTAACCGAAGAAATCTTACAGGAAGCAATTCGGATGGAGTGTAATGTAATTCTTTCTCATCATCCTCTTTTTTTTCATCCACTAAAAAGAATAACTAAACAGGAAAACCCTTTTATTTATCAGTTAATTTATCATCATCTTAACCTTATTTCCTTACATACAAATTTTGATCTCGCCGAAAATGGTTTAAATAATTATGTCGGGCAGCTACTCAATCTAAAAAAAATTGCTATTTTAAAGTCATCATCAGAGAGAACTTTCAAATTAGCAGTCTATGTACCAGAAAAATATCAAAACTCATTACTGGAATCTCTCTTTCAGGCAGGCGCAGGACAAATTGGCAATTACAGTGATGTTTCCTTTTCTATTGAAGGAAAAGGCTCTTTTAAACCTCTAGAAGGAACAAATCCTTTTCTCGGTAAAATTGGTAAGCGAGAATTAACTGATGAAATTAAAATTGAAATGATTTTTAATGAAAGAAATCTCTCCAAAATAATTAGCACAATTCATCAAAATCACCCATACGAAGAACCAGCTTATGATATATATCAGCTAGAATCAAATTCTTCGGCAGGTATAGGCTTAATAGCGAAATTGCCTGCAAAAGAAAAAATGGTAAACTTTAGTAAAAAAATCAAAAGTCAATTGCGAATTCCCTATTTAAGAATCATTCAGGCAAATAAAAAAGAGGTTCAGACTATAGCCATGTGCACCGGGAGTGGTGGATCGTTAATCGAGGAATGCCTTGACAAACAAGTAGATCTTTTTATCACCGGAGACATCGACCACCATGAAGCATTGAAAGCACAGGAAATGGGACTTAACATCATTGATATTGAACATTTTTATACTGAAAAATTCTTTGTGCCGGCTATTCGAAAACAACTGACACACTTTCAGATCCCTGAAGAATGGCTAATCTCCAGCCAAAAAATGAAATCCCCTTTTAAATTAATCTGATTTTCTTGTAATAATGTATTATCTGATTTCATTTTCATCATTCTCCCAACTATACTAAATAAAATTATATTTTCTTTAATTTTTAATAACAAAGTATCATTTATTTAATTAAAACTTCAAAAATCTCTATATTATTTTCATTTAGGAGACTGATTTTTTACCTGTTATCGTCTCAATCTTGATCTTTAAAACAGCTACTTTTTCAACCTGATGAGCAGTAAATTCTAACTCATCTTCCCTGAAATTCTTATCTAAATGTTTTACAATATAGCTCAATGCTTTTTCTTTTTCCAACTTGTCAGATAAAATTTCAACCTTGCCAAAAATAAGCACACTTCTATATTTCATGCTATTATTACATTGATTTCCGTATTTTACTAATTGAGCATCCCTCACAATCTCTATGCAAACAACTGGATTTTCTTTTAAAATATCTATTTTTAATCCCTTGTTAGCTGAATGAAGATAAATACACGACTCGTGAAAACCAAAATTCATTGGTACAATATAGGGAATATTGTTCCTGGACATGGCTACATTACAGAAATCAGCTTCTCTGATAATTTCATTCATCTCTTTAATATCTTTTATCTCTTTTTCTTTCCGTCTCATGAAACATTCCTGATATTTATTCTTCCAATTTCTTACCTACAGTTGCCCTATATATAACAAATTGTTCTTTGTCATCCAATCCTAAGATTTTTTTCTATCTCCTTATTAATGATATTGCTGACTTTTATTATCTCTTTTGCCACTTCACTTTTTGGTTCATACTCAACTACCGATTTTACCTTTATCTGGGATTCTGTCACAATTTCATCATAAGGAATAAATCCCAGCATTTTTATTTCCGCCTTACTGGATTCTTCTTTAATCTTCTCAGTCATATCTTTATTAATGTCAAATTTATTAACCACCACACCCGCTTTTATCCCAAAATATTTAATAAGCTCAATAATTCGTTTCATATCATGTAATCCGGAAACTGTCGGTTCCGTAACAATTACTGCGTAATCTGCTGCAGTAAGTGAAGCAATAACCGGACATCCGGTACCGGGAGAACCATCAATTAAATTATTATTAATTTTATGGTCTTTTGCTAAATTAACTGCATGATCCCGAACTAAAGTCACCAATCTTCCTGAATTCTCTTCTGCAATACCCAGCCGGGCATGACTCATGGGACCAAACCGTGTATCAGATATGAACCATTCCCCGTTTATAGCATCATGGACTTCAATAGCATTTTCCGGGCAGACCAGATAACAAACTCCACAACCTTCGCAATCTACCGGATTAATATAATATTTAGTTTTTTCTTTTTTAATTTTTTTTTCAATAGCCAGAAAACGACAGGCGTCTTTACATTTCCCGCAGGCTATACATTTTTCTTGTATAATTTTGGCAATTACAGCACCACTAAAATAACCACGCTGTTTGACTTTTGGTTCTAAGATTAGGTGCAAATCTGCGGCATCCACATCACAATCAGCTATTACCATGGAATGATCTAGTGCCGACAAGGAAGCAGCAAGAGAAGTTTTACCTGTTCCCCCTTTTCCACTGATAATGACAACCTCCTTTGGCTTCTTTTTATTAGCTTGTTCTGATTTCAAGCTTTTTTTACTTACCTGTCTATCGGTAAAAAAATAGTCTTTTTCTGCTGGTTTTTTAATTTCTCTTTCATGTTTGGCATTTTCTATAATTCTGAAGGCTAATTTTTTGAATAAGACTTTATATTCTGGAATCTCATCTATAATTAAATCTCCTCGAGAATAAAAATGGGCTATTTTGCGATCGTTGGGAATTTCTCCAACTATTTCTAATTGCTGATTATTACAATAAGCTTTTAAATTGTAACTATCATAACTTGAACGATTCACTACGATAACAGGTTCTTTCCCTAAACTACGCGTCATGGCTACCGCCAGCTTAAGGTCATGAATACCAAAAGGCGTCGGATCAGTTACCAATACACAAAGATTCGCATCTTTAATTGTCTCAACTACCGGACATGCTGTGCCGGGAGAAGAATCTAAAATATTTATTCCCTCACTAGTGTATGTTTTTAATTTTCTGATTAGCCGGGGAGACATCCCTCCCTCTGCAGTAGCCAATAGTCCGTCATGAAAATCAATATTTCCGCTCAATCCATGACGTAAAGTTCCAATTTTTCTTTCATTCTCAATAATTGCATCAACTGGACACACAATTTGGCATGCACCACATAGATGGCATAACTCTTTAAAAAACAATATCTTGTCTTTAACCACTGCAATAGCATTATAATGACACACCTCACTACATTTACCGCATTTTATGCATTTAGTCTCATCCACCCCGGCAGGAGATAACAAATGAATAGCTTCTTCCCGATTATCATTGGGTTTTAAAAACAGGTGACCGTTTGGCTCTTCAACATCACAGTCAATATAATGTACTTTTTCCTCCATATCACTTAGGGTACGCGCCAAATTAGTAGATATTAACGTTTTACCCGTGCCACCTTTACCGCTTGCAATGGCAATTTTCAATTTAGCCAATCTTCCCTCCTTCCTAAAGGCAAATTTAATAAATATATTTGTCTAATCTCACTAGCTTTGGCTACATGCTGAGTTAATACTATTTCTACTTAGAACCTGTAATTGATTCCAACTTCAATAAAAACTTGAGATAGTTCGCCAAAAATTGACTTTAATAAAGATTCATCAATTATCCGCTGTTTTGCTTCCGTCATCAGGCCTGCCTGAATATTAACAGTAGTATTGGTATTTAGTTGATTACTATATGCAGGCATTATTAATTTGGAGCTGTCACTAAAATTATTCATAAAAGTCAGACTAATACTCGAAAACTCGTCAATTTGATAAGAAGTATTGCTTACTAACAGACTTACATTTTGCTCTTCTCTTTGTTGTTGTTCAGTCATCATGGAGCCGGTAATTTGTGATAGAATTTTTGGAGGAACATTTAGATATTCTGCTTGAAAATACAACTGATTGCCTGCCTGAAAAAAATAACTATAGTCAGCTCCCGCTAAAAAAGAAAATGAATTAATTTCTTCTCGGTAATATGCTATTGCTCCATAGACACCAAACGAACCTATATCTCCTTTGGTTGTTACAGCAAAACGTTGTTTACCAGGATCATCTGCTACAGCATTTTCCTGTACATAATTAATAGTTACATCAAAATCACTTATCAGTGTTCTCCCTCTTAAGCCTACCTTTAGATTTTTATTATTATCAGGTAGAGAGGCTACCAGAGATAAACCGGTATTCCAGTTAATAGGAAAGTAAATCTCTATAGCATTCTGATATTTAGCGTTGTAATCTTCATCCAGAGCAACTGCTCCCAGGGTATAGTCCGCCGGATTTAATAAAGAACCGAAGGACCAGGAAATAGGCTGTCTTCCGATGGTAAGATGCATATTTTCGAATCTGTGTTTCCAGTATAATTTTTTCCAGTAAAAATCTACTTTGCCTCCGGCTATGTCAGTAAAGAAATAGCCTGCGCATTTGATTTCATAATTGGTCCGGGAAGGTAAAAACAATTCCAAATCAAGATTTGCTTGGGGGAAAAGACCAAATCCTAATTCATTGTCATAAAAACCTGATACCGAGGTATCGAGTTTTCCACCTATTTGAATATCACTTGCCCTAACCGGTGGATTGCTGATGCTGATGAAGAAAAACAACAAAAAAAATAAACTAATCAATAGAAAGTATTTTTTCATATCATATTTCCCCTGCTTTTATAGATAATTTGCAAATTTATTTCTCTATCTATTATGGCAGTTTTACACTCCGAATTAAAGAAATTTTCAGCTTCTTTATCAATATAGTTGCCATATTATTTCAATATATGCAACAAAACCCGTTTTCCTTAGAGAGGAACGGGTTTTGTTGCATATATTATATTTTACAGTAAACATCGCATCCGTATAGCGGGTGGCTTCTTTCTTATAATATGACTGAATATTTCTAAGCAATACAACTTCCTGCTTTGGACTTCGGGTGATAAATAATCACATAGCCTATCTTAATCTTTTTTACGATAAAATAAACTCAGCTAACACTTTCCACATTTTGCATCTTTTTATCACCTTTGATATAAACTTTTCCTTGTTGAATCTCTCTTAATGCCAGTAATCGATTGTTTTTTTCCTCTGATTCTACAAGCACTTTGGAGCCTTGGTTTAATTGTTTTGCTCTTTTTGCTACCATCATGGTTAACAAATACTTATTATCTAAAAAACTACTTTTTTCCAATCCTTTTAACCTCTATCTTTTTAAATTAGAAATAAATTTATTATAATTTTCGCTGTAATACCTTAATCTCTTTCTCTAAACGTTTAATTTGTCTTTTTACTCTCCCTCTTTCTGATTCTTCTTCATTATCCGTTAAATCAACTTTTGGCAAACTTCTTAAATGCAATTCAAGTTCTCTAATTT
>CAZPII010000039.1:0-11695 GCA_964586485.1 uncultured Atribacterota bacterium
TAATACTCAAAGTACGGGTATCATTATAAGAAAAGTTGTTTTATCACTCATTGTGGTTGTAATTATGGTTGCATTAATATTGCTATTAATTAGACCTTTTATGGCTCGTGTTTACTGGTATCATGGTAACCAGGAAATTGTCCCGGAAAACCATAATGAAGCCATTAAGATTTACGAAAAAGGGCTGGAGTGGAATCCCTGGCAGGGTGAAATGTATTTTGATATTGGTAATATCCTGGCAACTAAGGGTATAAGCCAGCTTGCCCTGGAGTATTATCATAAGGCAGAAAAATATGTTGATCACCATAATTTACCGCAAAACATTGCATCATTATATATTAAAAGGGGTGAAATCGGAAATGCCATCCCGTACCTGGAAAAGTCAATCAAATATCAGCGGGATAAGAAAAGCATGCTTCCACTCCAATTACAGCTGGGTAATATTTATTTAACCATAAGGGATTTTAAAAAAGCAGAACAGCATTTTAGTGAAGCAAGCAAAAATAATCCCAAAAGCCCCGAGGCTTATTATGGATTAGCCGGAGCCTATGTCAATCAGGGCAAAGAAAAATTAACTATTGAGGCATTGCAAAAGGTTATTGAACTTGCCCCGGAAAGCAAGGTAGCCGGATATGCCAGGGTAATGTTAAAAAAGATTGAACTAGAAGATAGTGAATAAAAAAATTATGATACCTGCTAAAATAGTCTTTGGTAATTAGTCAAATTAAGTATATTATGGTATTGTGATTATGAATGAATTATATTGCAGGAGTTCTTGTTATGTATAATATAATTATGAAAGAAAAAAGATTATTATCAAAATTAATTTTAACTGTTTTTTTATTTGTAATTATCATTGCTGCTACTTTTGTGGCTTATTCTCAGGAAAGCCAGCAAGGGAAAACCGGGTCCAGCTCATCTGAAGTTCCAAAAAATGTATTAATTGAGCTTTTTATTAATGCAGATTGCAGTGCATGTCCCAAGGCAGCTTTCTGTCTGGAGGAGATTGCCTGGAACTATGACCCCGGTAGTGTGATCCTGGTAGAGGCACATATTTGGGGTGACGGTTATGATATCCCTGAGACCAATTCCCGCTATAATTGGTATACAGGAGACGGGAAAAAAGGAACCCCCGATGCCTTCTTCAATGGATTATCCGAGCGAATTCAGGGATTATGCTGTGATTGTGGTGACATTGAAGAAAACCTTGACGGTTATCAGCAATTAATAGAGAAAGAGCTGAATAAAACTTCCAACTTTCAAATTACTGCTGAGCAGAACTTTTTTGACGGGAAGATGATTATACAGGGAAAATTATCCAATATCAGCCACTCTCTTTTACAGAATTTAATACTGGGCGGAATGGTTTATTATGAAGGAGAGAAAAGTGAGCTGTTTTACCTGGTAAAGGATATTTTTGATGGACAGGATATCTGCCAAATTACCCCGATGGAAGAGAGAAATTTTAGTTTTGTTTCCAATCTTGATTTGTCCGAAGAAGCAGAGGATGAACTTGAAAAATATAGAGCTGTTATTTTTATTCAGGATAAGTTAAGCAAAGAGATTTTGCAGTCTTTTTTGTTACAATAGAGAAAATATCGGGGTCAGGCTTCACAATTTCACAAAATGAACATATTCAAATTAAGTTTATCATTTTGTGAAATTGTGAAGCCTGACCCCGAATACTAAAGGAATTTATGATATGAAAAATAAAATTATAGATTTAAAAAATCAATTACCTATTGGTTTTATTATTGTCTCTTTGATGGTGGGCATACTATATTTTTCTCTTCCAGGAACAGTTTTGGCTCAATGTAAGATTGGGGAACCTGCACCAGATTTTATGCTCCGAGATCTGAATGGTGAAGAGTACAAACTGAGCCAGTTTAAAAACCAGCAAAAATATGTATTACTTAGTTTTATAAAAGGTGAAGATTCCGGTACGATCAGCAAACTGGTGGAAGCTATTGCCTTTTTTAGAAAATGTAATCCCACAGAATCATATCATATCATTGCTGTAATGGTGGCTCCTCAGGATGAAACTGAAATATTATACAAATTAGTTATGCTGCAAGAGGAAACGGAAATACCGCTGACCATACTGGTAGAGGATAATGCTGAAAGTTCGGAGGTTTTGGATTGTTATGAAATCGAAGGGTATCCTACTTTTATATTATTGAGAGATGACTTATGTGTCAGAAAAGTATATTCCAAGTTTACCGTTCGTGAAGAAAGTGCATTTTATCAATATTTAAACTTTCTTTTAACCTGCCAAAAAGAAAACAGCAGTAGTGAATGCGACGATGGAGTTTGTCCTCCACCTCCGGGATATCAGTAAAGTTTTCAATTTACAGAACCAAGCTGTTTTCCAGAGATTAACCCGAATTATCAAATTAAACAGTTGAGCATTAGAGGTGTAAAATCAGAAGAAAAATATTTACTCTTGTTATAATGGTTCTTTTTTATTTCAGTTCTATATTTTTTAGCTATTCTTTCGCAATCTCTACAGACAATCTGGGAAAAACCTGGTCTGTTGGAGGTTATTATGAACAATCAGTTTATCTGAAATGGCAAAACCAACTTGAGGGGAATGATTTAAACACCCCATATTTAAATTTGGGACAAATAGAGGGTTTGCTGATTCCCGAATTAGGTGTAGTGATAGATGGCAATCCAAACCGCAAAAGCTCTTTTTTCCTGGATCTCTCTATAGATGCCCAAATATATGACATTTACAACATTCAATTTGCCCCCACAAATTTTAATATCAAGAAAGCTTACTTGAGACATAAAACTGATTTTTCTTCTGAATATTTGCCAGATGGCATCGAATGGCAAATCGGACGGGATAAATTATTCTGGGGTCCTGCCCATAACGATTCCCTGATCTTATCAGACCATATAAGTCATGATATGTTTAACTATTCAGGAATGATTGATTTAGGGCAATTAGAGTGGAGTAATGATGGTAATTTTTATTTTACCAAAATATTTTCTATTCTGGATAATAAATGGTTATCCGGACAACGATTTGAATATTCACCCAATCCTCAATGGCAATTTGGTCTTTCTGAAACAACAGTTTTGCCTGAGAATTCCAGCCTGCTTTATTTTAACCCAATTCCTTTGCCTCTCATTAATTATATTACCAGACAATGGTCTGTTAGTGGAGATACTTGCTATCAACCCGATGGTAGAAATAATATTAATTATAATATTGGATTAGATGTAACCTGGAATTCTGAAAAAGATGTAAGGCTCTATGGAGAGATTTTGTTATATGATTTACCTCTCTGGGGGGAGCCGGATTCTTTTTATGAAAAATATGGTCTGACAATAGGTGGTCAATGGTCTGACATACTAGATATTGATGGCACAGATTTCACCATAGAATATAGCAGAATTAATCCCGAGGTCTATTTTTCAGAAAGCACAGATCTGAATTATTTTTTTCATGATAGTGCGCTGGGGCATTCTCTTGGTCCTGATGCTGATCAATTATTTATGCAAATTGAACGTCAATTAAAAAAAGATTTATCCCTAAAATTAGAATATAAGTATCAACGTCATGGCAAGGGAGGATCCATTTTTAATTCCAATGCAAGTAATTTATCTGAGATAAACAATTTATCCTTTTTATCCGGAGTAATTGAAAATTCTCAAACTTTTTCTACCTCTTTGGTTTATGACCTGAATAAAGATTGGCAGATAAAGGTTACCGGTTTATTAAGTAATACCTATAATAAAGACAACCAAATGAATGAAAATATTCAGGAAACATCAATCATAACAGAATTTAAATATAAATTTTAGTCCCGAATATTCGATATTCGGGGTCAGGCTTCACAATTTCACAAAATAATGGAATTAGTCTTATGTTTATGCTAAACTGAATTATCCAATTTGTAAGATAAATTTCTGTTTCTATCTATTGAAGATGATAAAAAATTAGAAGATTGTGGAAGGGCAAGAATTTGTCAAGACAGCCAAGAATTCATTATGAAGGAGCTCTCTATCATATAATTGTTCGAGGTAATAATCGGAATCATATCTTTATAAATAGTGAAAATAAGAGGGAATATTTAAATATAATAAAAAGATACAAGAGAAAATATAATTTCAAAATATATTCTTACTGTATTATGGACAATCATGCCCATTTATTAGTCGAGGTAAACGAAATACCTCTATCTAAAATTATGCAAGGCATTCAACAAGTTTTTACCTGGCATTATCATAAGAAAAATGAGACTACCGGCCATATTTTTGAACAAAGATACAAAGCTTTTCTTTGTAACAAAGATTCTTATTTACTCTCCTTGATTCGTTATATTCATAAAAATCCAATAAAAGCACAATTACAAGATAGCTTAGAATATCGTTTTAGCAGCCATGCGGAATATTGTGGAAATCCCTGGGTTGTTGATGTTGATTTTCCTCTAAATATTTTTTCTTCCAATAGATCACAGGCAATTTCGCAATATCTATCTTTCATGGAAGAAAATGAAAACACAAAAATAACAGAAATGATTTTAGATGAACCGGGTAAATCTAATTCTTTGCAATCGCGAAAAAATGCTGTTCTCCTTGATAGAGAAAAATTAATAGAGATTATTGAAAAATTAACTAATACATCGTTTAATAGTATTAAAGGTAATGAAAAAACAAAGAGGATATCGGATATTAGAAAATTATATATAATTTGTTTTCATAAATTTACTAGTCTCAATAATTCAGAGATTGCCAGGCTATTAAAAATAAAAAATTCTACGGTAAGCAATGTTACACACAATAGGTTTCAGGAAAATGATTTTATCAAAGAAATTAGGGAAAAGATAGAAAAAAATGTGAAATTGTGAAGCCTGACCCCGAATAATGAATAATGGAGGTATTCAATTGAACTGTAAAGATAAATATAAACAATGGTTAAATAGCCCTTATCTTAGTGAGGATGCCAAGAAAGAACTACAATCAATCAAGGATAATGATGAAGAAATTCAGGATCGTTTTTATAAAGACCTGGAATTTGGTACCGGGGGCATGCGCGGGAAAATTGCCATGGGTACTAACCGGATGAATATTTATACGGTTGGCAAATCAACCCAGGGATTGGCGAATTATCTTCTAGAGAAAGTCAAGAGTGCACCCACAAAAGGAGTTGTTATTGCCCATGATCCCAGATATAAATCCAGGGAATTTTCTGAAAGAGCAGCTCAAGTGCTGGCTGCTAATGGGATCAAGGTATACCTTTTTGATGATATTCGTCCAACTCCCGAGCTTTCTTTTGCTGTAAAAGAACTGGGCGCGGCTGCAGGTATTGTTATTACTGCCAGCCATAATCCGCCGGAATATAATGGTTATAAGGTATATGGTGAAAACGCTGCTCAGTTATTACCGGAAGTTGCTGATAAGATTATTGAAAAGATTAATCTGATACAAGACTATTCAGAGATTAAACTTATTTCCCTTACAGAAGCAAAAGAAAAAGGCTTATTTAAAGTAATAGGAAAAGAAATTGATAATAGTTACTATCAAAAAGTAAAAAAGTTATCCTTAAGCCAGGATATAGACAAAAATATAAAAATTGTCTATACACCATTACATGGTACCGGGAATATACCAATACGTACAATTTTAAAGGAAATGGATTATAGTAATGTTTTTATCGATGAAGAACAGGCCATGCCTGACCCTGAATTTTCTACCGTTGATTCACCCAATCCGGAAAATCCCGAAGCTTTCCAGCGGGCGGTTAAGCTGGGCAAAGAAGTTAATGCCGATATTCTGATTGCTACAGATCCGGACTGTGATCGTGTTGCTGTGGCCGTTGCTCCCACTAGCCATTTGGCGCAAAAAGATACAGTCTCTCCACACAGTCATTACGAGGAGCGCAGCGACGAAGCAATCTCACCCTCTGATGTTAAGAATAATTATGTATTCTTAAATGGCAACCAGACCGGAGCCCTGCTATTAGACTATATTCTCAGTATGCGAAAAAAGAACCGAAATTTACCCCAAAATGGATTTGTTATGAAGACTATTGTCACTTCAGAGATGGGCAAAGTGATTGCTGATTATTATGATATTCCGACATATGATACCTTAACCGGATTTAAGTTTATTTGTAATAAAGCAATAGAATTAGAAGAAAAAGGCCGAACCTTCCTATTTGGTTATGAGGAAAGTATCGGTTATCTGACCGGAGATTTTGTCCGTGACAAGGATGCTGTTATCAGTGCCATGTTAATTACTGAGATGTCTGCCTATTATAAAAAGAAGGGATTAACCTTGTGGGATGTCTTGAATCAACTTTATCAACGGCATGGATATTATCTGGAACACCTGGAGTCTATTTATCTGGAAGGCATGGAAGGGGAGCAGCAAATGGCAAAGATAATGACAGCTTTTCGAGAAGGCTTCCCGGAAATATCAGGAATGAATATTTCTCGCAAAATTGATTATCAAACCTCCTTCCAATACGATTATGAAAAGAAAAAGGAAGAAATTGTCGATATACCACAATCCGATGTCTTAAAATGCTTTTTTTCTGATGGCTCCTGGTATGCAATACGTCCTTCCGGAACTGAACCAAAAATTAAAATTTATATGTCCCTGGTAGGAAAGGATAGACTTGAGGCAGAAGAAAAGCTTAAAAAATTAAAATCAGTAATTTTTGGCAAGATGGATAGCATAATTAAATAAATGTTTGCAAGGATAGAAGATCGAAAGAATGCAAAATTGCAAGATTGAAAAAGAGCAGAATACGCTGGAATAGATGTATGAGATTGCCACGACATGTTTTCAACATGTCTCGCAATGACAAAAAATCAGACTAAGACTCAATACGCGATACTGAATGCTCGATATTATTTAATTTCCACCATGTTTATTTCGGACTCTTCTAAATTAATTAAAAGCAACTTGTTTCGCAGAGGTTTCCCTCTGTTAAGCAGCACTTTTATTGCTTCGGCTATTTGAAAAGAGGCGATCATGGTAGGGGTGACTGAAGGAACAGGGATTCTGGTATTATTATTTTGTTGTTTATACTTTTGTGAAGGTCCGTAAATAGCTTCAAGACCTTTGTCCTGTGGAAAGATGGTGCTAACCTGTCCGTTAAAACCGTTAACAGCACCGTGAATAAATGGTATTTTATAGTCTCGACAGGCTTTTTCCACGACAAAACGTGCAGGAATATTGTCAAGAGCGTCAATTACCAGATCGGCTCCTCGAATTACCTGCTGAATATTTGTAGAATCAATAAATTGAGGATAGGAGTTGATTTTTACACTGGAATTGATCTTAGTTATTCTTTCTGCTGCAGCTTCTGCTTTATTTTTTCCAATTTTTTTTTCTGTGGATATTAATTGGCGATTAAGGTTGTTTTCATTGAACTTGTCTCCGTCAACTATGATTAGGGTTCCTATCCCCAATCTGGCTAACATTTCAATAATACTCCCACCCAGGCCACCACATCCAATAACTGCAACGGTTGCAGAGAGAAGTTCTATTTGTTCCGAAAAAACGAAAGTATTATAATTTCTTTCATAACGGGCAGGCATAATTTCTTTTTGTAAGGCAGCAATTTCAATTTCCAGAAAAGATAAATCGAACTTTTTTGCCAGATGCTGAATTTTCTTACTTGATATGACAGAAATGCCTTTGTTTTGATTTATCTTATCTGATTTATCTTTTATAATCTGTAATTCCTTAGATAAATTTTCAGGGATTTCATTCATATTTCATCACCGATTATAATAAAAATTGGTTTTATTTTTTAATAATTATACCAGTAAGGTCAAATAATATATAATATCTTTCATATAGAACTGGCATAAACAAAGGCATTTACGTTAAAATGTAGATAAATATTTTTGTTTTTAACCTGGATTTAAAGTAAAATGATTTTGGTGAAATCATATTAAAAGAGTATTAGTAAAATGAAAAAAAATAATAAAATTACTTTAGTTACATTGATTTTTGTTGTCATAATTACTGTTTTTTCTGCCCTGGAGTTTATGGAACAATGGAAACCCGATATTATTGTGGCAGGCCCTGGTGTTACAAAAAAAGCAAAACTAAGTGATTATTTCTCTGACTTAGAGGGAGAATATAGTGATACTCCGGTTTATTTTTTAGAAAGTGGCAAACCGGGTGGAACTGTTTTTGTTCTGGGTGGTACTCACCCCAATGAGCCGGCTTCTATGTTAACGGCCGTCCTGTTAATAGAAAATGTAATTGTGACAAAGGGAAGAATGATTGTCATCCCTCAAGCCAATCGAAGTGCATTTTCCCACACTAATCCACCGGAAGGAACTCCTCGTTATTTACATTTTAATACATCTACGGGAATCAGAAAGTTCAGGCATGGTTCACGGATAACCAATCCAATTCACCAATGGCCGGATCCAGATATATATATCAATAGTTTCGGACAATCACTTTCAGGTTCCGATTCTCGTAATCTAAACAGAGGTTATCCGGGGGATCCCAAAGGTAATTATACGGAAAAAATCTGTTATGCAATTATGGAACTTATCAGAGAGGAAGAATGTGATTTGTCTATCGATTTACATGAAGCTTCACCAGAATACCCGGTAATTAATGCTATTGTTGCCCATGATGATGCTGTTGATATAGCCGGCATGACTATACTTGATTTAGAGCTGGAAAATCTGGATTTTAATTTAGAAATTTCACCACCCCTCTTTCATGGGTTAAGCCATAGAGAATTGGGAGATTATAGTAATACCTTGGCAATATTGATGGAAACTGCTAATCCCGGCCAGGGAAGACTGCGAGGTAGAACCGATGAAGAATTGGTTTTAACAGGACAGGATAAAATGTATGAAAGGGCTGCAAAATTAGGGAAATTACATATTTTTTATGAGGAGAACGGACATCCTATTGAGGAGCGCGTGGGTAGGAACCTTGCTGCAATCAGAAGTCTGGTAAATAATTTAAATTCATTATATCCTGAAAAAAATATCCAATATCAGGGAGATCCCGGGTTCCAGGAATTGATGGAAAATGGCTATGGTCAATATTTGTTAAAGACAAATTATAAGCCAACTATTTAACTGTTTAGAAATAATAAGGAAAAATATTAAAAATTATAAAATGAGGAAAATAAAAATGGATAAGAATATTGCTTTATACGAAAAATTAGGTTTATTTTATTTAGGGAAAGAGGTTGACCCCAATACCTCTCAAACTACCGAAAATATTTTTCTTCATAAATCAAAAGATTTTACTACTCATGCAGCAATTATCGGAATGACCGGAAGCGGAAAGACGGGACTCGGAATTTCCATTATCGAGGAAGCTGCTATTGATAAAATACCATCAATTATTATTGATCCCAAGGGAGATATGGGAAATTTGCTTTTAGCATTCCCTGATTTGAAACCGGAGGATTTCCGAAAATGGATTGATCCTGCCGAAGCGGAAAACAAAGGCCTGGATCCTGAAGCGTTCGCTGCTAAAACAGCAAAAAACTGGGAAGAAGGGATAAAAAGTTTTCAACAGGATAAAGATAGAATAAAAATGTATACTGAAAGTGCTGATTTTTCTATTTTTACACCGGGAAGTTCGGCTGGGATACCACTTTCGGTTTTAAGTAGCTTTGATACACCGGGGCAGGATGTGATGAACGATCCTGATACCTATTCATCAATTATTAACTCAACAGTATTAGGTCTTCTTTCTCTAGTAAACATTAAGGCCGATGCTTTAACCAGCAAGGAGTACATCCTTCTTGCTGCTATTTTTACCCATTTCTGGAAAAAAAATATCAACCTTTCCCTGGAAGAACTTATAGGTTATATTACCAACCCGCCATTCAAAAGGATAGGGGTATTAGGGTTGGATCTTTTTTATCCTCAGAAAGAAAGATTTGAACTGGCAATGCTTTTAAATAATATTTTATCCAGTCCCGGTTTTTCCATGTGGATAGAAGGAGAGAAACTGGATATTCAGAATTTGCTTTATACAAAAGAGGGTAAACCCAGAGTTAGCATACTTTCCATAGCCCATCTGGATAATAATCAGCGTATGTTTTTTGTGACACTTTTTCTAAACAAATATATAAGCTGGATGAGACAGCAGACCGGAACACCTTCTTTAAGGACCATACTATACATGGATGAAATTTTTGGCTTTTTCCCGGCCACTTCAAGCCCGCCCTCAAAAAAACCAATGCTGGTTCTTTTAAAACAAGCCAGGGCTTATGGAATTGGAGTTGTACTTGCCACTCAGAATCCTATTGATCTTGACTATAAAGGACTATCCAACATCGGCAGCTGGTTTTTAGGCAGACTTCAGACCAGACAGGACAGGGATCGGGTAATTGATGGACTAATCAAAAATACTGCTGATGTTTTAGAGAAAAGTGATATTGAAAGATTGCTTGCTAATATGAAAAAACGAACTTTTTTGCTTAAAAGTGCACACCTGGATTCTCTTCCTCTTTTAACTACTAGATGGGTGATGTCTTATTTGAGAGGACCCCTTTCCAGTATCGAGATAAAGGATTTGATGGAAGATAAAAAAGCCTTGCTGGGTGATAAAAATAGTGCATATTCAGAAACACAATTTCAGGAAAAACAGGTTAAGAAGGATGTTCCAGAAACAACAGAGACAATTCCTTTGATTACTGATAAAGTTAAGCAGTATTTTTTAAACAATCCTCCTTTTAATGAGGACAAGATCTATGTTCCAAAAATAATAGTACAGGGGAAAGTAAGATTTTATAACCAGTCAAAAAAGGTTGACCAAAAAGAGGAGATTTACTTGAAACTCCCTGTCGATGAAGGAACATCGGAAATCAATTTCAATAATGCGATACCTAATGAAGATGATATAAATCTTTATGATAGCAGGCCACTTGAACAGACGAAGTTTTCTTTACTACCGGAATTACTAATAAATTCTAAGGACCTGAAGTTTATTGAAGATAAGTTTAAAAATTTTTTATATGATACCAGAAGAGTAAAATTGTATCATTGTAAGGAATTAAAACTTCTTTCTAAGCCAGGTGAAGAACTTTCTGATTTTAAATCAAGAATAATGGATTCCATAAGAGAAGAAAAAGATAAAGCGGTGGAAAAAATTACTGAGGAATACACCAAAAAGGAAGAAAAATTAGAGAAAGATTATGCTAAGCTATTAGAAAAACTGGAGAAGGAAGAAGCAGACGTTAAGTCAGCTACTACTCAAAGTGCCTTGTCACTGGGCTCCAGTTTGCTTGGAGCCTTATTGGGCAGAACAAAAGTAGGTACTTTAAACACAGGAGTGACTGGGTTGAGAAGGGCAAGCAGAATTTTAAAAGAAAAGAAGGATGTTGATCTTGCTAAGAAAAAAATTGAAAAACTTACTCAGGATTTACAGGAATTAGAGGGAGAACTAAAAAAGAGTATTGAGGAAATGTCAGATGAGTTCAAAATTGACAACTATAAAATTGAAACATTAAGTATCAAACCTACAAAGAGTAATATTTTTGGAATAAACGCAGCACTCTTGTGGGAATCCAGGTAGAATAACTAAAATTGCATTTTGCATTTTAAAAATATTAAAAAAAGTAAAAATTACGAAGAAGTAGCAAAATGGCATCAATTCATGAAATTGGATGAAATATTCTTTTTCAAAAGGTTTAAAGAATCTTGAAAATATCAATAAATTAGGTCATAATAGAGCAGAG
>CAZPII010000040.1:0-11681 GCA_964586485.1 uncultured Atribacterota bacterium
GTTCTTGAAAATAATAAAATATTACAGGGCCCATAGCTCAGTTGGTTAGAGCATCTGACTCATAATCAGGGGGTCCTTGGTTCAAATCCAAGTGGGCCCACGAGGGGGATTGGTAAAATAGGCCAATCCCTTTTTTATTTCTATAGTTATGTATTACACCTACATATTATATAGTAAAAATTTAGACAAATTTTACATCGGTTCCTCTAATGATGTAGATAAACGCCTGCAAAGACACAACAAAGGTCACTCTCAATATACTCGTAAAGGCATCCCTTGGGAACTGGTATATTACGAAGAATATCCTACCTGAGTTAACTATGCCTTCATCATCAAGCTAAGGGAAAGCAAAGAATAAACATTCCAAGATTACCTACTAACAGACATTACAGAGCATAGATAACCTCTAAAATCGTATACGCCAAACGCAACTTCATTAAAATTCTTATATCCGCTATTCCCATCACAACGAAGGTTTTGTGAATTATTACAATTTGCAAACAAAAGCCACAACAAGGGGGAAAGCAAAATTAATTATCTCTCATTCTAATTAATTATAGCATACTCCTATTTTAATGGTTTCTCCTTGCACAAAAAGTTTAAATATGTATTATGTATTCCTAAACTATTCTCACTTTTTAGTGCTGGGACAACACTAATAATTTACCCTGTTATAAACTAATACCCCATCCTAAACAGGGAGCAAAGGCACTTGATACTAAATCTTTATTTAAAAATATTTTAATTAACTAACTGGTTGCATTTTCTTTAGACATTTTCTCGAAAAAAATTATATTTTTATAATACGAAAAGTATAATGCCAAAATAGCTGTATATGAGACACCTCCTACTCATTTCACTTTTTCTTTTATCAAATATCCTTTGTTCTTTTTCCCAGTCTGTTGAACAAATTAAAGCCGATACAGACCATTATATCTGGGGAGAAGGAACCGGTATGACACTGAAAGCTGCTGATAACGAAGCCCTGCAGATGCTTATCAGCCAGATTTCTGTCCAGGTTGAAAGCAAGTTTCAGCATCTTGTAAAAGAAGAAGAACAAAAAGGAATTGAAACGAATTACCAGTTTGAAGAAAAAGTAAAATCGGTAGTGAATACATACTCCAACGCAACTCTTCATAATACGGAACGGATTGTAATTAATAACGAGCCGGATGCAAAGGTATTCAGGTATATCAAACGGGAAAATGTAGAGAAAGTCTTTGAAAACCGGAAAGATAAAATTATTGACTTTGTGGACAACGCCATTAAAGCAGTCGATGAGAGAAAAATTGGAGATGGTTTACGCTATTATTACTGGGCTTTTACGTTATTGAAAAGTCATCCGGGCTGCAATGACATAAGGTACACAGATAAGCAGGGAGAAGAACACCCCTTAATTTCCTGGATACCCATGAAAATGAATGAGGTGTTTTCCAATATTGATTTTTATATAGACAAAAAGGAAAACAAAGAAGACATGAAAACCATCTTTCTGGAAATTAATTACAAAGATGAGCCTGTGGATAACCTGGATTATTCCTACTGGGATGGCCGCGACTGGTCAAACCTGATCAACGTAAAAGATGGAAGAGGATTCCTGGAATACTACGGAGCAGCGGCAAAGGGAAAAGAAAAGGGAAAAGTGAAGGCTGAATACATATACGAGAACCAGGCCAATATTGACAATGAGCTGAAAACCGTAATGAGCAAAATTGACCCCATCCCTTTCCGTCAAAGTTATTATACCGTACATTTCGATAAGACTGCCGAAAAATCAAAAACAAAAGATAGAAAAGTTGAGACAAACATAGCAAGACTGGAAAAACCAATCGAATATGAAATTTCATTAAAGAAGGTAGAAGAGGCGATAAAGCAAAAGAAATATGATGAAGTAGACGGACTCTTTACTGAGAGAGGATATGAAATGTTCCAAAAGCTTATTGAATACGGAAATGCCCAGATTCTTCCCAATGAGGGACACAAGTTTTACAAATTCAGGGAAGGAGTTATGGCCCGCTCTATTCCCATGTCCTTCTCTTTTAAAAACAACAATGAGCAGTTCATTGAAGATGTGGTTTTTCATTTCAACAAAGACAAAAAGATAGAGAGCCTTTCCTTTGGTCTTTCCAGGGATGCACTGAAAAGCATTATTGCGAAAGACGTTTGGAACGAGGTGGACAGAATGGTGCTCATTAATTTCCTGGAACATTACAAAACGGCTTATGCATTAAAAAGACTGGATTACATTGAATCTATATTTGCTGATGATGCTCTCATTATTACCGGTTATGTAGTAAAAATAAAACCTAATGCCGACAGCCGCTACCAGAGCAACCGGATTGTACGATACAACCGGCAATCAAAAACCGAATACATCAGAAATTTGCGATATTCTTTCAACAGTAAGGAATATATTAATTTACAGTTTGAAGAAAGCAGGGTAAGAAAAGGCGGAAAAGGCGGAAATATTTATGGAGTTCAAATCAAGCAGAATTACTATTCTTCAAACTATGGCGACCAGGGTTATCTGTTTTTAATGGTGGATTTAAACGATCCCCAGGAACCCATTATTCATGTGCGTACCTGGCAGCCGACCAAAGGGAAGCAGGACAGTATTTACGGGTTGTCGGATTTTTAGGACTGATAGAATTACAAGTTTGAAAAGACAAATTGAATGAGAAGAAAAATAATTGATTCATTAATACCTTTTGATTATCATGTTTTGAACCACATAAGGCATATAAGAGAATATAAGGATTGTTCTTCTTATGTTTCCTTATGTGCCTTATATGGTTAATAATTTTTTTGAAGGTATACAGAAACTTATAGACTTTGCAACTTTAAACTAAAGAATATATGAAACCCAAATACCTACTCTTAACCCCCTTATTTCTCTTAATTTTCCTGGCCGTGAACGCACAGAACGTCTCCGTCAAAGCCTTCCAAACCCTCCCCAACGACCAGACCGCCCGGGTGCATCATCCGGTAAAAGACCAGAACGGAGAAAAGTGCGCTTTAATAAAAGTAGTAACCACTCAAAAGGGGTTTGTCTGGGAAGGCGGAACTCTCGGCATCACCAAAGTAGAAAAGAAAACCGGGGAATTTTGGGTGTATGTTCCCAGGGGTTCCAAAAAAATTACCATCAAACACGAGCAATTAGGAGTTTTGAGGGATTACCGTTACCCGGAGGCAATAAAGGAAGCCACAACTTATGAAATGGTTTTGACGAGCGGGCAAGTGAAGACTGTTGTTGAGGATGCAAAGATACCAACTGTTTGGGTTTTGGTTAACTCTGAGCCTGGGGGTGCGGATGTCTATTTTAATGAGAACTACCTGGGAGCAACGCCACTGCAAAAGAAAATGAAAGTCGGCAAGTATAATTATAGAGTTTCTAAAGAATTATTTGCTTCAAAGGCCGGTGTTATCAATCTGAAAGAGGGAGATGAAAGAAAAAAGCTCGATATTACGTTGAATCCAAATCACGGGAATCTTTCCATAGAATCCAGTCCGGAAGATGGCGCCCAGGTATTTATTGATGGAAAAAATACCAACAAAACCACACCCTGCACCATTGAGAAACTTGCCGTGGGAGAACATACCTTAACATTAAGGAGAAAGTGGTACGAACCTGTTACGGAAAAATTCACGGTTGAAGCGGGACAAGAATTAACAAAAGAAGTAACCATGGAGGTCTCTTATGGAACTGTTACGGTAAAAACCGAGCCCTCAGCCCAATTATACCAGGATGGGGAAAAAATCGAATTTGGCAGTGTAAATAAAAGATTAATGCCCGGGGTGTATACTTTTAAAGCGGAAAAAGACAAATACCAAAGTGATGAGGAAACCATAGAATTAATAAAAGGAGAAAATAAAAACATAAGCTTATCCTTAACTCCCAGGTTGGGCTCCCTTGAAATTACTACGGAACCCTGGGAAGCTTCCATTGAATTAAATGGAAAATCTTATGGTAAAACTCCTGTAACAATAGAGGAGCTACTAATTGGTGAATACGATTTAAAAATAGAAAAAGAAGGGTATAAAACCATTACCCGGACTATTGAAATAAAAGGAGATGAGCAAATTGTAATCAATGAAGCACTCATTTCAGGAAAAGATATTACCATTTCCAGCAATCCCGGTAATGGAAGCGTACGAATTGACGGTAGGGAAATAGGAACAACGCCGCTTACTGCCCGGGTTTCTTATGGCAAACACGACATAGAGGTAGAAAAGGGAGAATATATTGCAAAAGATAAAATAGAAGTTCGACAGGATCTCATTAAGAAATATAATTTTACCTTAAAACTTAAAAGACATTTCTATATTAGCTATACAGGAAATATCTATCTCCAGAATGAGGAGTATATAGCCCCAATTGGCTTGCGATTGGGTGTGCTTGGTGAAACAGGATGGTATATTTCAGGCAGTTTTAATATGGCATTATTTGAAACCCATGATTATGAATTTGACGGGGAAAATGTTCTCGATTATCCTTCAAATCAATATTATCAAATTAATGGAAATATGCAGTATCCATTATTCTCTGTAACTGGTGGTATAAGTTCTTATTTAGGTGGAAATTTTCATCTCTATCTTGGGTTAGGGTATGGTTCAAGAAAGATATATCGTGAAATTGATGAATTTTCGTATACGGATGACAACAAGTTAAATCAAGCATATATTTTGGATAAAAATTATGTGACAGAGGGTTTTGAATTTGAAGGAGGTCTTCTGTTGAGGACAAATCCCTTAACCTTTAATCTGGGTTTATCAAATCTCAATATCACTTATACAAGTATTGTTTTGGGTGTTGGTATTAATTTTTAGTGTTTAAACAAATTAATATGAAAAAAATAGCAGTTCTATTAACCATTATTATAGCTTTTCTCGGGATTTTCATTTTTTCCTGCGAAGAAGAAGAAATTGAAGAACCCTCTGCTATAACCAATAAATTTCAATTTACAGAAACCAAAGTGGATTCTGTAAGCTATCGTTATGTAATTCTATCCTACCAAGCAGAGAACCCGGATAAATTAACAATAAAGGAAATGGGTGTAGTTTGGAATAAAGAAGGTGAGCCCGACAAGGAAGATACTTCAAAGGTAATCCAGGTTAAAGAAAAGGACTCAATTAGAATTGAGAATTTATTGCCCGGGACTCAATATTATTATCGTTTTTATATAGAGTTTGAAGAGAGTACAAAATACTTCGAAGAAAATTTATTTGAAACAACCGAGATTAGTAAACCGGTATTAGAAACCAATAATGTAATTGATATAACAGCCCGGTCAGCTAAAAGCGGAGGTAAAATTCTTGATAAGAAAGGGGGTACCATACCAGCTTGCGGCATTTGTTTTAATGCAGAGGGTTCTCCAACCATTCAAAATACAATTACAACAGATAGCCTCGAAAACTTAAGTTTTAACAGCAACATTGACAGCTTACATTACAATACCACCTACTATGTTAGAGCTTATGCCACCAATGAAGCTGGTACGGGGTATGGTAATGAAATTTCATTTACTACCAGGGATGGTTTAGCTGAGTTAACAACCAACCCGGTAAGCAATGTAACTTCCATTGAAGCAAAAAGCGGGGGTAATATTTCGGAAAACTGGGGGTATGAAATTACTTCCCGTGGGGTTTGCTGGAGTAAGACATCTAATCCTACCCTGGAAGACAATAAAACAGAAGACGGCAGTGGAACAGGAAGTTTTGAAAGTGAAATTACCGGGCTGGAAAAAAACAGTATTTATTATGTACGGGCTTATGCTACTAATGAACCGGGTACAGCTTATGGCAACGAACGCCAGTTTACAACCAATGAATTAAATGTTTCGGTTACCACTGGTACCATTTCAAATGTTACAGCCATTTCCGCGGAGGGAGGCGGAAATATTGTAAACAGCAGCAATTATTCCATAACGCAAAGAGGTTTATGTTGGAATACCACAGGAAACCCGACTACAAGTGATAATACATCTCAGAATGGCACGGGTGAAGGTGATTTTACCAGCAGCATTACAGGCCTAAACTATGAAACTACATATTATGTAAGAGCTTATGCCATAAATGATGCCGGTATGACTTATGGTGAAGAAAAACAATTTACAACTTTGGATGGAATACCATCACTCATAACTTCTTCAGTAACGAATATTACCCCATCTTCTGCTGAAAGTGGAGGTGAAATCACTAATAATGAAGGACTAAATATCAATTCAAGAGGCGTTTGCTGGAATAATAATGGTAATCCAGTTGCAAGTGATAACAACACAAGTGATGGAAGCGGAACAGGAACATATACCTCTTCTCTGACCAATCTGAATCTTAATACTACTTATTATGTTAGAGCATATGCTAAAACAGATGCGGGTACTGGATATGGAGCTGAAAAGAATTTTACAGTTGGGGGGAAACCTACTGTTACTACTGCCACAATAACTAATATAAATGGTTCTTCAGCCGAAGGCGGTGGTGATGTGACTGATAATGGAGGTTTTTCTGTAAATGAAAAAGGTGTATGCTGGAGCACTTCTTCCAATCCCACCACAAGTGACAATACAACGAACGATGGAAGCGGAACAGGAAGTTTTACAAGTTCAATTAGTGGTCTGTCGCCTTCGACGACATATTACGTGAGAACTTATGCTACGAATGATGCAGGTACAAGTTATGGGGAAGAGAGAAGTTTTACCACCGAAGATGGCTTGCCTGAATTAACAACAAATGAAATTACTGATATTACGGGAAGCTCTGCTACCTCCGGCGGCAATATTACCGACAATGGAGGTTTTGATATTACCGCCTGCGGAGTATGCTGGAGCACTTCTTCCAATCCCACTACAAGTGACAATACCACGAACGATGGTAGCGGCACAGGCAGTTTTACCAGTGAACTAACCGGTTTAACCGAAGTAACGACCTATTATGTGCGGGCGTATGCGACCAATAGTTTAGGGACGTCCTACGGGGACCAAGTGAGTTTCATGAATCTGGTAGAAGTAACCAATCCTGTTACAGGAAAAACATGGATGGACCGCAACCTGGGAGCAAACAGTGCCGCCACGAATAGTACCGATGAAGAGGCTTATGGCGACTTATACCAGTGGGGCAGGGATGCCGACGGGCACGAAAAGCGTAATTCGGGCACGACTTCAACGCTGAGTAATTCCGATACCCCCGGGCATGGCGATTTTATTACTGTTGACAGTGAACCTTATGACTGGCGCAGCCCACAAAATGACAACCTGTGGCAGGGCGTAAACGGCACAAACAATCCCTGCCCGGGCGGATACCGCTTGCCTACAGAAGCAGAGTGGGAAGCAGAACGCCAAAGCTGGAGCAGTAACGATGCGGCCGGGGCCTATGCCTCACCGCTTAAATTGCCTGTGGCGGGCGCCCGCGGCAACAATGGTTCGCTCGGCAATGTTGGCTCCGGCGGCCGCTATTGGTCAAGTACCGTGGATGATAACTACTCGCGGTACCTGAGCTTCTACAGCAGCAATGCCTTCATGTTTCTCAGCCGCCGCGTGATCGGATTCTCCGTTCGTTGCCTTAAGGATTGACCCTTTTGTCACTTTTGACAATTTGGACACTTTACCATGCCATCCCTTTTGGGTGGCATGGTTTTAATACCGACGGAGGCGGTCGGAAAAATGAGAGCAGAGTCGAAGCACACTCAACGCGTCTCCAAGACGCACCGAGTGTTGAACAATAACTTTTTAAACCAATGAATTTATGAACTTTAAAAACTCAATCTTCATCTTTTTTTTATTAATAGCGTTTCAGGCAGGTGCCCAAAGTATTAAAGGTACATTTCCTGATTTAGCCAAAAAACAGGTAAAGTTGATAGGTTATAATGGTTTCCAAACCTACGGAATAGACAGTACCCAAATCAATGAAAACGGAAAATTTATCCTGGAATATTCCCCTGGTGATTATGGTATGGGCCACCTGGGTTTAAAGGATAAAAAGCCTTTTATTGTTGTTTTAAGTGGCAAAGCTATCGAATTAAAAGGGGAAGCATTCAGTTCCCCCGAAACTGTTGAAATACTTAAGGGAAAAGAAAACCAGCTTTTCGGAAAATATGCATCCGAGCATCCACGCAGGGAGCAGGTGTTAAGTGCATGGACTTACCTGGAAAAAATTTATAGCAGGGATACACTTTTTGCAATCCATGAGAAACCGTTAAATGCCATTGAGCAGGAAAAAAGGCGTATAAAAAAAGAAGACAGTGCATTTTTAGCAGGTTTAGAACCCCATACCTATGTGAGTTGGTATTTGCCGGTACGCAAGTTAGTAAATTCGGTTTCCACCATTGCCCAATACCGCACTGAAGAAATTCCGGATGCCATAGCAGCATTCAGAAAAATGGATTATACAGACCCGAGGCTTTATAAAAGCGGTTTACTCAAAAATGTAATCGAAAGCCATTTCTGGCTCATTGAAAACAGCGGCCGTTCGTTAGATTCTGTATATATAGAAATGAAAGTTTCCATTGACAGCATGACAGAAAACCTTGCATCCGATGAAAAAAAACTGAATGAAATAACAGAATACTTGTTCAAATATTTGGAAAAACGCAGCCTGTTCCCGGCCTCAGAATATTTGGCATTGAAATTATTAAATGAAGCAAGTTGCACCATTAACACGGACTTAGCCTCACAATTGGAAAGCTATCGTGCCATGAAAAAAGGCAATACTGCTCCCGATTTTACATTCAAAGAAGATTGTTTAACGCCCGGTTACGCACCTGGCAAGGCCCCAAATAAGCTTTCCGAAATAAATAGTAAATATACGGTTGTGGTATTCGGTGCAGGTTGGTGCCCGCAATGCCGCGAAGAACTTTCAAAAATTGCCCGGTTGTATAAAAAATGGGAAAAATATAGTGTGGAGGTGGTTTTTGTTTCACTGGATGAAAACAAAGCGGCATTTAAAAACTTCGCGGGAGATTTTCCTTTTATCAGTACCTGTGATTATAAAAAATGGGAAAGTCCTAAGGTAAAAGCTTACCATGTGTTTGCTACACCTACCCTTTATTTATTAAACAGCAAGCGCGAAATCATCCTTCGCCCCAATTCGGCCAAACATATGGATTCGTGGGTGGATTGGTACCTTGTTAAGGGTAACAAATAGAATCTTGCAAGTAAGCCGCCAGAAGTTTTGGAGCCGCTTAGAGGCTGGTTTTCGTCTGAAAGTCTGGTTAAAATATGCTCTTTACCTGAAAGTCCTCATTGAATCACGTTTAACCGGTGATAAAAACAAAATTGTGATTCTTTACGGCGCTCGTCAAACCGGGAAAACTACCCTGGCCAAAGAAATTCTTGATGCATCCGGTAAAAAAGTGATTGCTGTAAATGCCGATCAGCAAAAATATGTTGATGTTTTATCAGGTAAAGATGCACGTAAACTAAAAGGACTGATTGGTAAGAATGAAATATTGTTTATTGATGAAGCACAGCTTAGCCTGTTGTGCTTTCCTTTAAATGTCGGGGCAGGCTGTGCGTTATTCTTTTTCTAATATGTTCATTAGTTCATAATTCAAATACAGTTTTTCTTTTCCAACTTTTACTGATTTCATGATACCTTTTTCTTCTAAGGCAATAAGATAGTTACCTACTGTCTTGGGTGTTCCTAATCCAGCATCTATTAAAAATTTTCTTTTGGTATATGGAAGTTTAAAAATTATCTCTATCAAATCTTTTGAATAAACTTTTGGTAATTCAGTTTTTATCTTTTCTGTAATTCTTTCCATTAAGTCCTCTACTTCATTTAATCTTTTTAAAGTTTTATTTGCTGTAAATTCAACCATATCAAGCATGTAAAAAACAAAACTTTCCCAATCATCATTTTCTGTAACCTTTCTAAGATTTCTATAATATTCAGCCTTATTTCTAATTATATAATCACTCAAAAATATTGCGGGAATATCAAGTAATTTTTCCATTTTTAAATACAGCAGCAAAAGAATCCTGCCTGTTCTTCCATTACCGTCAGAAAATGGATGAATAGCTTCAAATTGATAATGCATTAGAGCCATTTTAACTAATGGGTCAAATGTTTTATTATTATTTATAAAATCTTCAAGGTTAGCAAGTTTTTCTCTAATAATATCTTCACCTGTAGGCGGAGTATATATAACTTTGCCTTTTGTATTGGAAAGAGTTGTCCCAGGTGTAACTCTGATGCCAGATGTATTTTGTTTGATATATTGAACTATCTCAATACACAAATTAGTGGTAATGAAGGGTCTTTTTTCTAATCTTTCCAGTCCTAACCATAATGCTTCCTTATAACTCACTACTTCTTTTGTTGCGGGATTTTCAAATTTTTTATCTGCTACAACTGATTTGTATAAATCGTCATTAGTGGTTAATATATTTTCAATTTCAGAACTTGCTTTTGCTTCCTGAAGATGAATAGTATCTAAGAAAAGCCTTGGGTTTGGCAATTTCATTATAGCTCCATTTAACTGTGCTAGTGCTCTACTTGCTGAAATAGTTTTATATAAAACATTTTTTGATTCTATATCCACTTTAGGTGGAAGTAAAGGTAATTCATTAAATGGCTCTTCCCGGTTAAAATTTTTCATAATTTGTAGGTAATTTTTACCCAAATTGAGCGATTATCGCTCACGACAAAGAAATTGTAAAGTTTTCACCTCACCAATTCGGTGAAACCCGACAATTTCTAAGTCGGGGTTATACCTAAGTAAAGCGCTTTTTCACTACGTTCAAACCGCTCAACTTAGGTTTTACTTTCGATAATTTAACAGATGTAAAAATAACAAAAAATTACGCTCGTGTCTATATTAAAGGTAAAAATTACGCTCGTTGATTCGAGCATGAAGCACAACTATATATAGTGAAAGTGTATATATGGAATTAAAACAATGGCGAAAAAATAAAGCGTGTGGGCTTCCCCTTCAGGGGTCAGGGGCTGCGCGGGAAAACCCTGGTAGCCGGCTCAAAGCCGGCTACTATGCTGTGGTGCGTGGTATTCCTGATCACCCACGTGAACGTGGGCGCTATTCTCATGGGTTTCAGTTAACATGTTGGTGGTGAAATCTCAGGAAAGAAATTTCCAAGATGGATAGATACTATTTCTATGACAACGGGATAAGGAATATGCTTATAAACAACTACAATACAATTTCTTATCGTAACGACACGGGGCAGCTCTGGGAAAATTTTGTCCTGGCAGAACGGCAGAAATATTTAAGTTATACACAAAAGCATGTCAATAATTATTTCTGGCGTGTTTATACGGGAGGTGAGATAGATTATATTGAAGAACATAGCGGGCATCTCTGGGCCTATGAGGTCAAGTTTAACAACAAAAAAGCAAAACCGCCTAAGTCCTGGAGTGAATCTTATCCCGGGAGTTCGTTTGAGATAATAAACAGGGAAAATTATCAGCAGTTCTTAATTTAAATACGCCTGGCGGCTAAGCATTTCAAAACCATCTAAGCCGCGGTTTAGGTTCGCGAAACGACTCGGCGTGTCTTTGAGACACGCAGGGTCTGATGCAAAAAAAATTAAATTTTAATAACAATTTTGGATCGTAATCCTTAATTAATATAATTATTTCGGTTTGTAATTTTGTCTTGCCGGCAAGATGCTGACGGTCCATGGTGTGATTTTGTTTATGGAACACCGGCATCCCTTTCCCTCTAACCT
>CAZPII010000041.1:0-11585 GCA_964586485.1 uncultured Atribacterota bacterium
AATATCTAACCTGGCTTAAGAGAAAAGAAAAAGGTGTCCCTATAAATAAAAAATTACAGGAGCAACTTTTAACAATTCAAAAGGAGTTGGATTTGAACCAATATCAATTCCCTTTTTCTTAACTTGGTGATTAGGGAAACTTCAATTAATACTTGTCCCAAGTAAATCTTTGGAGAGGGAGATCTGTTATGAAAAGAAAATTTATTTTATCTCATCGATTTTTTAGGATACTTTTGTTTATCAGTATTATAATATTTCTTCAATCTTTAACTTCTTTTTGTGAGGCAGAGAGGGAGGATGTACTTGATACTCAACAAAGGTTAAGCGAGGAACTGTTTAAAGATAAAATTGGCTTCAATTTATCCCCGGAAGCCATTAATAAGCTAAAAGAAAATAACTTTGTAGTGGTACCCGGGGATAAAGACAATTTTAATCAAGTATATCAGGAGTGTAAAGAATCAAATATACCAATTTTTGTTACCACAGACTCCATTTTTCATACTACACACCTATTTTTTAATTATATCATGCGCATAATAGAAATTGAATATCTCTATGATGCAGCTAATAAAATGGTAAGCCACCTATTAGAATCTTCTATTGAGCAGTATCATGGAGCAGTTAACCCTGAAGTGAAAGAAGCGGCCAGGTTAAATATCGGGGTTTTTGCAGTGGCTAAAAAACAGTTTAATCCTGATCTTTCAGTAGAGTATCAGCTGCATGACCTTGTAGAAAAAGAATGTCAGAATATTGAGGCACAAAAAGGTCTTGCTTTTCGGGAACTATTGTCCTATGTAGAAAACCCTTCTCTTTATGATACACCCTATGCCTATGAAGATTACAGTCAGTACAAAGTTCGGGGTCATTATACCCGAAACGAGAAGTTCGAGCAGTATTTTAAAGCCATGATGTGGTTAGGAAGAATAGATTTTAAACTTCGTCCAGCAGATACAAAAGACGCCATCCTGCATGGTAGACAAATGACCCTTCAAGCTTTGTTGATGGCCGATGCCTTAATTTCTGACGAAGAAGCATTCAATTTATGGGAAAAGATATATAAAGTCACCACTTATTTTGTCGGCCAGAGTGATGATTTAAATGTTTATGATTATCAATATCTAATTCAAGAAATTTTTGGGCAAGATTATCAAATTGAAAATTTTGCAGATAATAAAAAGATTGATCAGTTCATTGAAAAAGGGATGACTATGAGAGAGCCTAAGATATTATCGGGGGCAGCTGATACTGAGGCAGGAGAATTTGCTTCAACTACCAAAGGATTTCGTCTAATGGGACAGAGGTTTATCCCTGATTCTTACATTCTTCAGGGAATGGTTTATCAGGTTAAAGAAGGGAAGCAAATTTTATTATATACCGGTAACCAGGATCCTTTTACCATGGAGATCATTCCCAATGTCGGACCGGCTAGGGCTTTTCCACGTGGACTGGATATAGCAGCAGTTTTCGGCTCCCAAAGAGCAATGCAAATACTGAGAGAAGAAGGGGATACTGAATATACCTATTATGATGAGCAATTAAATTTGCTTACCAAAGAATTTTCCGATCTTGATGAAGAGGAGTGGCAACAAAACCTTTATTGGAGTTGGCTTTATTCTTTTTTACCTTTTTTTGAAAACAACGAACATAAATTTCCCTGGTTATTTATAAATCAAAAAGCGTGGAAAGATAAAATGCTTCAAACCATGCTTGGTTCCTGGACCGAATTAAGACATGATACGATTTTGTATGCCAAACAAAGTTATACCATGTTTACCAGAAGCTTGTCACCAGAACCGACTCTAACTCGTGGATTTGTTGAACCTTATCCGAAAATTTTCCAACGGCTAAAAATTTTGAGTAAAGGTCTGAATGTAACATTGGAAAATTACGATATAGATCTTTCAGTAAAAGTAAAGTTGGAAAATTTTATTCATTTACTGGGTCAATTAGAAACAATTTCAGAAAAGGAAATCCAAGGAAGAGAGCTAATTGAAGAGGAATACAAAACTATATGGAATATTGGTGAACTTCTATCCTCTGTTATTCGTTTTCCGAAAGAGCTGATGGAAAAGATTAGTTCACAATCCGATGAACAGTCAGCTATTGTGGCAGATGTACATACCGATATTAATACTGAACAGGTTCTGGAAGAGGCAATCGGTTTACCTTCAAACCTTTTTGTGATGATTAATAAGGGGAATGGGGGAAAAATATTTTGTGGACCTGTTTTTTCTTATTATGAATTTAAACATCCTATGGATGATCGACTAACAGATGAACAATGGCAATTAAAAATTAAAGAGAATCAATTACCGCCATTACCAAAATGGGTTGACAGTTTTATAGTTAATAGTTAATATGGATATGATTTTTAAAACCTGATGAAGAAAGAAGAGTAATTTAGGATTGATTTTTTTATTATTGCTATATATGTTTTTAATGCCTTTGTTTTTCTTTTTTATTATTGCCCTTATATTCTTGCCTTATGGTTTCACTATATATTCTTTTGTAACTCTGGTTACCGTCCCCAAGCAGATATGGAAAATAACTAAAAGTAAAAATATAAGGAGAAATCATGCAATTGAACATGCCACTATAAATGTTTTAGAGAGGGTGGCAGGATATCGCTTAAATATTTCTGGATTATCCCGCGAAGATGGCTTTTATATTGCCGGGATACAAAATCCGGAAATGGTTGAACAGGCAGCAATTGAGGGATTATTGTTATTAAAACAGGGGAATTGTCAAATGGCCATTCACCGTCGTTGTGGAACAGATGTGGCCATTGCTAATTTTATAGGGGCATTAGCATTTTTAATTTTACTTTTTACTACCGGTATGTTCAGTCTTTTAAATATTATTATTGCCCTTTTGATTTCTAATTTAATAAGTCCTTACCTTGGAGAGTATGTGCAGAAATATTTCACTACTTCCTGTGATGTGGAAAAAATGGAAATTTTAGGACTGGAATATGAATTAGGAAGACAGGAGGCAGCTGGTATGTTATTAAAGTATTTTCCGAGGGGTTATTTTATTAAGACCAGGATACAAGATAGAGTCGAAAGAATAAATGCATAAAAGGGAAGGAGAAAACACATGAGGCAGATAGATAAATTGGATATTACTGATAATAAAAGGCTTATTTTATCAGTAGGAGAATTTAGGGGTTCACAGAGAGTTGATCTTAGAACTTACGTGAAACTTAAGGATAAAGATGAATATATCCAGACCAAGAAAGGTATTAATTTTAACGCAGAATGGGTAGATGATTTTATTAAAATGGTAGAGAAATTAAAAGATGCTAAATTCGAGTAATTTTCAGCTAACACTACTTTACTGTAAATAACCAGGATATTTTTCTTTTATAATTATTCTCTTGATCTAAAGCTGTAATTTGAGCGATCCACGATCTTTTTTGAAGCAATTTGGGTGCGGTCGGGATAAAAGATATTTCCTGTAATTCACTTGTGTAATTATAATCCAACAACCCGGATCCGCTCAACCTAAAATGTAAGGTACTGGCTTTAATATGAGGATCATTCAATATTGCACCGACCTTTATTTTCTGGTTATTGGTTACCGTGCCATCAGGGGGGAAGACATTGTTCACTTGTAAGGTTTTTTCATGGAGAAAAGCCTCAAATTGCTTTATTGAACATTCAGCCGGAATAACCTGACGATTAAGGGAATGGGCATCAATCGGAGTAGTGTTATTCATATTGTTGACATTAAGCTGGGCTTGATAACCCGCCTGTTTTGCCAACATTCTAATTTGTTCACTATAAACACCATAAGGATAGGCAAAAGAAATAACCGAGCTATTGGTGTTTCTTTCTAAAATTGTCCTGGAGAGAAATATTTCATCTTTAATTCTTCTCAAATAATCCGTCTGAGATTCATTATTTTTCATGTGAAGTAAATTGCAATGAGTAATACTATGAGAACCTACTTCCATGCCCTGGTCTATCATCTCCCTGATTTCATGCCAGGATAATTGATTGGACCCATTAGCGATAAAATTGGTATATAAAAAAAGGGTGGCGGGGAATTCAAATTTTTTTAACACCGGATAGGCAAGTTTGTATACAGAGCTAAATCCGTCATCAATAGTAATTACAACAGGTTTTTCGGGGAAATTATTGTTTTCTATACACTCTACTAATTGGGAAACAGAAATAACCTGGTATTTGTTTTTCTCAAGATAAGCCATTTGTTGCTCAAATCGGGAAATGTTTATAGTATAGCTATCAGGGCTATCTCCAATGCAAAATTTGTGATAGGTAAGTATGGGAATAGTTAACTCAGGCATATCGATTGGTCTGATTCTGCTTTCCGCATTTAATGCCGGGGAAGAGCCCATTAATAAGATTAAAAAAAACAATAGAAAGGTAACTATTTTGTTTAATTTTTTACTATTATAGAATATAATCAACTATGTTTTCCTGTTATTTCAAAAAAATTAGAAATTTTTAGCAAGTATTATTACAATATATATTATTATAACAAAAAGATACCTGGTTTTTACAACTATAATTTTATAATTCAGGTAGAAGTTGTTTTTATTTAACCATGAAAAACCATCTTCTAAGAAGGTGGTCATGGTTAAATAAAAGGTTTTAACATAAAGATATCAAGATAAGCCCTATGGTCATTTTTCACCTGAAGTCCAAAGGGTGATCTTGCTTGAAAATATTCAGTACGGGTGCGATGTTTACTAATGTGTAGAATAGGAAACAAAAATACATAAATAATAAAATTTATAAAAGGAGAATAAATATGGAAATTAAAACAATAAAACTAAATTTTCCTGAAGAAACAAATATTATTCTGGGACAAGCCCATTTTATCAAAACTGCCGAAGATCTTTATGAGATTTTGGTTTCATCTGTACCCGGGATAAAATTTGGATTAGCCTTTAATGAAGCATCCGGTCCCTGTCTGGTGAGGACTGAGGGAAATGACAATAAATTGAAATCTTTGGCTATTTCCAATATAAAGGAAATTGGTGCAGGTCATGCCTTTATTGTAATTATAAAAGACGCTTTTCCCATTAATACCTTAAATGCAATCAAACAATGTCCTGAAGTTTGCAGTATCTTCTGTGCAACAGCAAATCCGGTAGAAGTAATTGTAGCCGAAACAGAACAGGGTAGGGGCATTATAGGAGTAGTGGATGGGTTTATACCGAAAGGCGTAGAAAAAGATGAGGATATTGAAAAACGAAGAAAATTTTTAAGAACCATTAATTATAAGTTGTAATCGATTTTGCCAGAATAATTATATTATAGGAAGGTTTCTATTGATCCAGGTAAAAAATCTAACCAAAGTTTTTTATGATAAAAAAAGAGGCATGGTTACTGCGGTAAATAATATTGATTTTCACTGCCAAAAAGGGCAAATTTTTGGTTTGTTAGGACCTAACGGAGCCGGGAAAACGACCACACTTCGCATTCTGGCAACTATGATGACTCCTACAACAGGGAAAGTCCTGGTTAACGGACATAATGTAGCTAAGGAAGCGCACAAAGTCAGAAGGAGCATTGGTTTCCTTTCAGGGGAAACGGGATTATACGATCGATTTACTCCTCGAGAAACTGTCAATTTTTTTGGTAAAATAAATGGTTTAACCAAACAGGAAATTAATGAAAGAATGACTCAGATATTTCACATTCTGGGTATGACTCATTTCCAGGATGTCAGGGTTGATAGGCTTTCAACCGGAATGAAACAGAAATTATCAATTGCCCGGGCTATTATTCATGATCCGCCGGTGCTAATCCTTGATGAGCCCACGGTGGGATTGGATGTGATTACTGCAAGAGTGGTTATAGAGTATATCAAAGAATTCAGAAAACAGGAAAAATGCATTATTTTTTCAACACATCAAATGCATGAGGCAGAGAAACTGTGCGATAAAATTGCTATTATCCATTTAGGCAGATTACTTTCGATTGGTACAATGGAAGACTTAAAAAAATGTTTTCCTGTAGGAGACCTGGAAGAAATATTTTTTAAGCTTATTGAAAAAGAAGGCAGTATATGAATTGGAAAAATATTTGCTTAATCTATAAAAAAGAAACTTTGGGTGCAATTCGTGACCGCAGAACACTTATAAGCATGATTATTATTCCACTCATTTTTTATCCTCTTCTCTTCTTGGGCATCGGTTATTTTGCATTAATGGGGCAGGAAAAATCGGAATCCTATCCTTCTGTGGTTGCCGTAAAAGGAACAGAGAATGCTCCAGGGCTAATGGAGATATTAGCACAAGATGAGAAGATAAAACTGACAAATTTCAATACTGATACAGATAAATCTCTGCAGACAGGGGAAATTTATTTACTGATAGAAATTCCGGGAAGCTTTCATCTGGATGATGATGAGAATACTCGTAGCATTATTATCCAATATGATTCTACTATACAACGTTCGGAGATAGCCAGACAAAGAGTGACCGGATTAATCGAAAATTACAGACAGCAAATCATCCGGGAAAGATTGGAGAAATTTGGCCTAAACACAGATTATATCCAACCGATTCAGGAGCAATGGCTTGACATTGCCCCTGAGGAAAGAAAAATTGGGTCCATTCTGAGCATGATTTTACCCTATATTATTATTGTTCTTATTTTTATCGGAGCCATGCATTCTGCCGTAGATATTACGGCCGGCGAAAAAGAGAGAGGGACCCTGGCAACCTTACTGGTCAGCCAGCTTAGCAGAATAGAGATCGTAACAGGAAAATATTTCACCGTTATGACTATTTCGGCAACAAGCATGATTCTTGGCCTCATGGGCCTCAGTGTAGCTTTTCTTATCCCGGCTTATGCTTTGGGTGAATTATCATTAATAAAGGTAGATTTTACCATACCTTTATTCCTTATGTTTTTTATAGTTTTGGCACCGTTAGTAGGGTTGGCAAGTGCGATATTATTGTTAATCGGGATATTTGCCCGAAACAACAAAGAAGCTTCTACCTATATTACACCAATTTATATGGCAGCCATTTTTTTAGGTATGATTTCTTTAAGTCAGGGAATGGAATTAGCTGAACCAATGTTTTTTATTCCAATTCTAAATAATAGCTTTACTTTTAAGGAATTGTTAATGGGAACCGTTCACTGGGGACATATTTTAAGTACGCTTATCAGTAATATTGCTATAACAATAATTGCTTTATTGGCAGCAGCTAAATTGTTTACCAAAGAAAGTGTTCTTTTCCGAAGTTAGAGAAAATATTTTACGAAATAAAGCAAACAAGATGGTTTTTTGCCAAAATATGTAAATCTTAGATTGTATAAGTTATTTAATTTCGATATCCTGATAGAAGGAATTTTAAGTATATGGTGATATCTTTAACTGAAAAAAATAGTTTTGATGTAGCAGTAATAGGGGGAGGGCCTGCCGGAATGATGGCAGCCGGCCGTTCTGCCCGGATGGGGAGCAAAGTTGTTTTAATTGAGAAAAATGACTATCTGGGGAAAAAGCTATTAATTACCGGTAAAGGCCGTTGTAATTTTACCCATTATGAGTTTGACAGAAGCAAAATTACTGAAAAATTTGGTAAAAAAGGTCGCTTTTTATACGGAGCCTTAGAACATTTTGGTGTTTCGGATGTACTGAAATTTTTCCAATCCCGTGGATTGAGATGGAAAGTTGAACGCGGTAATCGGGTTTTTCCGGATGGGGCAGATGCCAGGGATATCCTGAAAATACTAATTGAATATCTCGAAGAAGGAAAAGTGAGCATATATTGTAATTCCAAAGTTATTGATATAAACAGTCATAATAATCTGGGAAAAATTGAGATAATACTTCCGGAGCAGAAAATATTTTCTAAGAAAATTATTTTATGCACTGGAGGAAAATCATATCCACAAACCGGCTCAACAGGTGATGGCTACATCTGGGCAAAAAAAATGGGACATACTATTATTCGACCTTTGCCGGCATTAAATCCTATTAAGGCTTCTGAAACATGGGTTCGGGAATTACAGGGTTTGACCTTAAAAAATGTCTTACTGCAATTATATCAAAATGGCAAAAAAAAAGATGAACGTTTTGGTGAAATGCTTTTTACTCACTTTGGGATTAGTGGTCCTATTGTGATGGATATGAGCAAACATATTGGTTGCCTGTTAAAAAAGGGGAATGTAAAACTCTGGTTGGATTTAAAACCTGCCCTGGATTTTAAGAAGTTGGATGATAGAATCCAGCGTGATTTTCGGGAGTTCAAGGGAAAGATTTTCAAAAATTCTTTAAAAAAATTACTTCCCAGCTCTTTAATAGGGGTAATTATTAAACTATCCGGAATAAACAGCGAGAAAAAAGTTGATTATATCTCTAAAGAGGAAAGAAATCGCTTGGTCCATCTTTTTAAGGAACTTGAATTAACACCGACCGAATTACTGGGATATCAATGGTCTGTAGTTACCTCTGGGGGAATAGCTTTAAAAGAAGTTAACCCTGATACAATGGCTTCAAAAAAGCTGAGCAATGTCTATTTTGCCGGGGAAATATTAGATTTAGACGGACCCTCAGGGGGCTATAACCTGCAGGAATGCTGGAGTACCGGCTATCTTGCCGGAGTAAATGCTGTTAGAAATAATTAAGGATTAGTAATGAGAAAAGTATTTTTATATTTTATAATTATTAACATATTTTTCCTGCTGATGTCTCCTCTGGCATTTAGCCAGTCCAGTATTCAGGATAAAATTGAAGAATTTAATGGCTTTTCTGGTATCCTTGTCCAAGATTTATTAACACAAGAAGTACTGCTTTCTCATAACGAAAATAAACTTTTTACACCTGCATCTTTGGGGAAACTGTTTACCCTTTTAGCTGGAATAGAAATTCTTGGTCAGGAATATTGCTATCCCACTGTTATTTATTTTTCCAGTGATGCCCCCGGGGAAATTACCGGCAATCTTATTGTTAGAGGAGGAGGTGATCCGACTCAATCACCAGAAGTTATCAAACAAATTGCCCATAATCTGGTGAAAAAATATAACATTCGTCGTATTTATGGAGATATTATCCTGGATAATACTTTGTTTAAGCGGGAAGAATTTTTGGGTAGAGGGTGGATGTGGGATGACCAGAATCCCCTTGTCGGAGCTATTGCTATTAAAGGATATAGTACAAAAGAAAAACAACTTTCTTATTATAATACCATGCCTCTTGTCTGGGGCGAACTGTTCTGTCAGGAGCTGCGGCGACTGGGTGTGCAAGTTGATGGAGATGTTGAGATCGGAGAAGTAGAAGAAGGATTAACCATAAAAGCTATCCACTATTCTGAAACATTGGATAGTATTTTATCATATATGATGAAAATGAGTGATAATCAGAGTGCCGAAATTATTTTTCGTACCCTGCCACTGGTAGAAAATCCGGATGAGGGCTCTACTATAAGCCTGTCCATAACCTCTCTTTCTGAAATTATCCATGAATCACTTGGTATACAATGGGGGGAGGATTATATTTTGGTAGATGGCTGCGGACTTTCTGAATATAATTTATTATCCCCAAAACAGATTGTGCTGGCAATTTTTACTCTTTATCGGCAATATGGTACAGATTTACTGAAATACTTTGCTCATGTCAATGAAAAGGGAACGATTCGAGAAAGGTTTTCTTTTCCGATTTGGGGGAAGACAGGAAGCCTGCCTTCTGCTTCCGGATTAGCAGGGATATTAGAAACAAAAAAGAATAGAGAAATTGTTTTTTGTCTAATGGAGAATAATTTTTTCGGAGAACAGAATAACCCCAAAGTTTTTGAGGATAGCCTGATAGAATACATCCATGAAAAATATTAATAACTATGCATTTTTTTAAGATCATTAAAGAATCTTTAACCGAAAGGAGTTTGTTATGGCTGAACAAAATATCAACCATCCTAATCAGCAGTTAAAACGTTACTTTTTTTATGGTTTAATATTTTTTATATATCTACTCCCGATTACCATTGTATTTATAAATGGATTTGATAGTTTACTGCAATTATTACGTCGCATAACTGCATTAACCGGAATTTCTTCCCTTTTTGTTGCGATTTTGCTGAGTTTGCTGGTCAGACAAAGCAGGCAAATCTTTGGTGTAGGTTATCTTAAAATCCATCATTATTTTTCAATTAGTGGCTTGGTCTTAATTACTTCACACCCTGTTATTATGGCAATAGACTTTGGTACTACCAGTCTCTTTATCCCTGACTTCAGTTCCTGGAATTCATTTCTGGTTAATGCAGGCCGACCAGCATTGTATTTGATATATGTAGCCGCAATTGCCGCTTTATTGAGAAGAAATATTGCAAAATACTGGAGATATTTGCATAGTTTGCTCTATCCTGCTTTTATTTTTGGGGCTATCCATGGTATGCTTTCAGGAAGTGATATGAAAAATGATATTCTCTATATATTTTTTATTGGCATGATAATTGCGGTTACGATTGCTTTTTTCTATAGAAGATATTTAAATTTTAAAAAATAAACATAAAGGACAAAATTGACCGGCAAGGAATATACCGATTGTCTTTGTGTTAATAAAGAGGATGAACAATGCTAAAGTTTAACCCTATATATTTTCTCTTGATTATTCCGGCCTTATTGGGATGGTTTGCCCAGTGGCGTGTTCGACAAATTTATTCTAAGTATCTAAAAATACCGAATAAAAAGAAGATAAAGGGCACTGAAGTTGCTGAAGCTTTTTTATCTCACCATGGTTTAAATATACCTGTATTACAGACTAAGAAATTCATGGTTAACTATTATAACCCTCAGAGCAAAACATTGCATTTATGTGAACAAGTTGCTGAGCATTTTTCGATTACTTCAATGGGTATTGTTGCCCATGAAGTAGAACATGCAGCCCAGGACCATCAGGGTTGTCGGTTTATGGTCTTAAGAAATAAGATGGCAAGGTCGTTAGCCGTAATGGGCCAATTCAGTCCATTGCTGTTTATGTGGGGAATATTTTTCAGAAATACAATTTTTATTTATTTAGGTGTCATACTATTATTTGGCATGACTGCTTTTGCACTAATATCTTTGCCGGTGGAATTAAATGCCAGTAACAGAGCAATGAAAACATTAAAAAAGATGGAAATTGCTGATCAGGAAGAAATTGAAATGGTCTCTGTGGTTTTGCGTAATGCTGCTCTGACCTATTTTGCCGGAGCAGCGCAGAGGGTTGGGACCTTCCTGTTTATTGTAATGATATTTTTCATGTCCTATCAGATGTAATTGACAATAATTATACTGTTTGTAGTAAAATATGTAAGAAAGCCTGTAAATATGTTTCAACGAAGAATATAATTATTTGTATGATAAAAAGAAAAGAAATTTACTTGATTAAGTAATGATGAAAGAGGGATTTGATGTTAAAAGTAATTAAACGCAATAATACAATACAATATTTTGATCAAAATAAAATTGTCAATGCCATCACACAGGCCATGCGGGAAACGGTCAAGGGGGTTGACCGAGATCTTTCTACCAGTATTGCAGAAAAAATCGAAAAAGACTTAAAGAATTCTCGGGAGAGTGTAACGGTAGCCGATATCCAGGAACGGGTAGAAACTGAACTAATGA
>CAZPII010000042.1:0-11270 GCA_964586485.1 uncultured Atribacterota bacterium
GACCAAGAGCCTCTCTGGCTTCCAGATTATTTGGATTTTTAACTGCTTCTTTAGTGTTTTGAATAATTAATTCCAGGGCTGTAGAGGTAATTTCGGCTACAAGATCAAATTGCTTCTCATCAATTCCATAAAACACCTCTAAGCTATGGGAAATTCCGTCCAGGGCTCCGTCAATAGTCAAAGCTTCAGGCATGCTCGTAGTTACAGAATAATCAAATACAGGTCTATCCGGAATAATCGCTTCATCAACGATTAATTTTTTTTGTCCCAAAACCGGATCAGTTATATTGCTATACTTTGTCAAATGAGCTGCCGAACTGGCTGAAGTCTGAACTGCAATTAAAGGTATTAATCTTTTCCCTGTTGCTTTTAAGATCTTACTGATCATCCCTGTCCCGAAATATTTATCAATTTCCGGATTTTCTGTACCCAATACAGCAAGAACATTAGAAGCTTTAGCACAATCAATTGTACTTCCACCCCCCATGGCTATAATACAATCTGGTTGGTAATGTAATATATAGGTTTCTACTCTATACACATCTTCCCGGGGGGTATTTGGCTTGGCACCGGGAACAATCCTATTTCCGGATAAATTAACTTGATTATCCTCTAATGACTTAATAATCTTTTTGATATCCTCCCTATTATGAGTTCGATTCGTTATCAATAAAGCATTTTTTCCGTATTCTGAAGCAATTCTGCCAACCTGTGGTAATTTATTTAGTCCAAAAAGATAGCTGTCACCCTTAAATTGTTTAAGTAATTTCTGTGCTTTTTTTCTTAGCATTTTTCTCTCCTTTCCTTAATACAATATATGCTGGATATGCTGGCAAAATCCTATTCGATATCTATAAATTCTATTACTCTTTCAAAGAAATTCCATTCATCTTTTCATAAAACAAGGCCAGTCCACCATGGTCAACATCAGTATGCCCATCTGCCATCAGTGTCTGCATCATTTCCATAACCTGTGCAGTCAAGGGCATAGCATTATGTAAAGCCTGGCTGGTCTGTAAGACATTGGTCAAATCTTTCACATGGAGCTTAGTTCGGAAACCAGGTTCATAATTTCCTTCAAACATACGGGGAGCCTTATCGGAAAGACACTGACTACCAGCCAGTCCTCCCTTAATAGCATCAAAGATGCGTTTAGGGTCTACCCCTGCTTTCTTGCCTAACATCATGGCCTCAGCTACTACGGCAATATTTACTGCCACAATAGCCTGATTAACTAACTTAGTGGTTCCTCCAGCCCCGATATTACCGACTAATACAGGGTTCCCCAAGACTTCTAAGATGGGTTTACACTGCTTAAAGATCTCTTCCCTGGCTCCTACCATGATGGCTAAAGTTCCGGCCTGGGCTTTCTCCTGTCCGCCGCTTACCGGTGCATCAAGCATATCAATACCTTTTTTGGACAATTCCCCAGCTATAGATTGGGAAACTAAAGGAGCGATGGAACTCATATCGATGAGGATCTGGCCCTCCCGGGCTCCTTCTAGAATACCCTCAGGGTCCAAGACCGCTTTCTGAACATCAGGCGAGTTGGGCAGCATAGTAATGATGATATCACAATTAGAAGTTGTGTCTGCACAGGATTGTCCTTTTTGGGCACCTTCTTTGACAATTTTATCAAGCACCTCTTTATTTATATCATAAGCAATCAGGGGATAGTCTGCTTTTATGAGGTTTCTGGCCATAGGAAACCCCATAATCCCGACTCCGATAAAACCGATTTTTGGTTTAGGCATAGCATATCTCCTTCCCATTTTGATTAATAAAAAATTAGGATTAGTTATATTTTAGCGTAAAACAATTAAAATTCAAAATATCAAAATATTAGCAAAATAGAAAACTCCTGTTTTTTAATTTTTACTCAATTTTTTTACTTTCCTGGTTGCTATCAAATCAGACCCTAATCCCATAATATCAGCAAAGATTATCTGTCCTACTTCTATAGGTGCTTTTATTTTTATGTGATGGGTTATTTCAGCAAGCTTTTTCATGTATTTCTTGGGGATGGGCTTGGTAGTCTTAACACTCGCCAGGAGATAATCTCCATTTTCGCATTGTACTGATCCAGTGAAGATACGCAGGGGGTTTTTGATTTCATTTTCGAGGAATTCTTTTCCTTTTTGACATTGTGCACCTTTGATGTGTTGAATCTCCTGCTCATCGTACTCAGCTGTAATACGGCAACTGTTGGGACATACAATACAGATAAATTCTTTTTTCATGATGTTAACTCCACCTTTAAATGATTGAGATCAGATAGTTCCTGAGAAGGAAGCTTAACCCTGATCATCTCCGCCGGATTGACCTGGAGAAAAGATTTCTCCTTAATGATATGCCCATTATTTCTAAAAATCAGTTTTTTCTTCTTGCCGGGAGCAGTTACCCGAAAGGAAAAAATGGTATCATCCAGATAATTGAGATGTTGTGGTAAGACATAACGTAATCCTTCTCCTATTTCGATAGGTATATTGGTTTTAGAGGTTAACTGCGTAGAAAGATATTTAGCCACACCCTTGGCGATATGTTCTCCTTCTAAAGAAACATTGTCTACAATATCGTGAACCTGTAAGACATTGCCACAGGCAAAGATTCCGTTTACAGTAGTCTGACCATATTCATCTACTATTGCTCCTCCAGTTAAGCGGTCTAGTTTTATGCCAGCCATCTTGGTCAGTTCATTTTCAGGAATTAAACCAACTGAAAGTAAAAGAGTATCACATAAAATATCTTTGCAGGTAGAAGAAATAATTTTCCCCTGAGAATCTACTTCAGCAATAGTAACTGCCTCTAAGCGTTTCTCTCCCTTGATATCCACAACCGTATGATTAAGATGAAGAGGTATGTCATAATCAAAGAGACATTGATTAAAATTGCGGGGGAGACCACTGCCATAGGGCAATAATTCCAAAACCATTTTGACGGTTGCACCTTCTAACATCAGGCGCCGAGCCATGATTAAACCGATATCTCCGGAACCGAGAATAACTACTTCCCTGCCGATCATATAATTATGAAGATTAATCAAATTTTGAGCTACACCGGCGGTGTAGATGCCAGCAGGTCTGCTACCTGGAATACCGATGGCTCCCCTGGTTCGCTCCCGACAGCCCATAGCTAGTATAATTGCTCTGGCCTGGTATTTTTGGAGGCCTTGCTGGTTAACTACGGTCAGTATTTTTTGACTGGTAATATCAATTACCATACTATCCAGTAGGTAGGGTATATTGTGTTTTTCTACCTCATTAATATACTTCTGGGCATATTCCGGTCCGGTGTAGGAATGCTCGAATTTGATGAGGCCGAATCCGTCATGGATACACTGTTTTAAAATACCTCCCAGATTTCCTTCCCTCTCAATAATCAGGATATCTTCAATTCCCTGCTTGTGGCAGGCTACTGCAGCAGCCAATCCGGCTGCACCACCACCGATAATTACAACTTCTTTTTTAATCATCGATTCTCACTCCATTATTACGGTATCCAGATAGCATACACGATTGAGATCCTTTTAAAATAAAATCCTCCGGTTGATAATTGTATCTTTCTTTTAACAGTTCCATGATTCTAGTCAGGCAATAGCCTCCCTGGCAACGTCCCATCATTGCTCGGGCACGATACTTGATGGAAATCAGGCTTCTAGCCCCCAGGGGATTATCCATAGCCTGTAATATTTCCTTCTTGGTCACCCGCTCGCAGCGGCATATAATTTCTCCATAATCCGGATCCTCTTGAATAAGTTTTTTCCTGGTTTCTTCATCCTGCTCTTCAAACCGAAGGATACCTCTTTGATAGGGATTAAAATTAGGGTTGGGAGTTAGTTTTTCCTTTTTGTCTATCATACTGACTACCTTTTGGGCTATAGGTTGGGCGGCAGTTAGTCCCGGTGATTCAATGCCAATTAGATTAATCATGTTGGAAACTCCCTGACTCTCTTCGATGATGTAATCATGGTAACCTCCCTGAGATGGCGGTGTTTGTTTGGCTCTGATTCCTGCAAAATTTCTAATAAAATATCTTGAAGAAATGGCTGGTAAAAATTGTTGAGCTTCCTGACTTAACCTCTGAATTGTTTCTATTGTTATGGAATAATCTTCTGGCTCATTAATATATTCATTACTGGGTCCGATTAAAATGTTCCCATCAACAGTAGGTGTAAGATGGATACCTAAACCTCCTTCCTCAACATGAGGAACAGGATAAATCAAATGATTTACAAGATAAGATGCATTCTTATCAAGGATATAATACTCCCCTCTACAGGGGTAAATACGGTAACCTCCAACCCCTGCCATTCTGGCAATTTGATCAGAGTACAGGCCTGTACTATTAATAATATAATTTGCTTCAAACTGGCCATTTTGGGTAAAAATAAGAAAATTATTTTTAATAGCTTTTACTTCTGTATTTAGAAAAAATTGAACATTATTTTTAAATGCATTTTCTGCTAAAGCAATTGTATAAAGATAGGGAGAAGTAATTGCTGAATTCGGTGAGTACAAGGCTGCTATCCCCTCTAAATTTGGTTCCATTTTGTTTATCTCGTTTTTTTCTATAATAGCCAGGCCTTGAACTCTGTTCATTTCGCCTTGTTTTTTTAATTCTTTTAAACCAGGGATTTCATTTTCTTTCTTTGCTACAACTAATTTCCCAATCTTCTTATATGGAACATCCAATTCTCCAGCAATTTTATGAAACGATTTATTTCCCTTTACACAGTACTTTGCCATTAAAGTTCCAGGTTGATTATTAAACCCGGCATGAACCACCCCACTATTCCGACAACTGGCTCCCCATCCAACATCGGCTTCTTTCTCCAATACAGCAACTTTTACTTTAAATCGAGATAATTCACGGGCAATAGAGCATCCAATCACACCTGCACCAATGATAATAATGTCAAATTTTTCCGTACTTTTTCCCATTGTATTTCCTTATTTTAATAAAATTAAGGGAGGTTATCCATACTCCCTGACTTAATCTCTTTGATAATTGATTTTTTAGCCCTTCTCAAATGTTTTATCAGATTAGTCGTAACTAATTTTTCATTTTTTAATTCGATAGCATTAATAATAGTTAGATGTTCTTCAATAGAAGCGTTAAAGGAGTAATTTCCCAAAGAAAATCCTCTCAACCAATGCACTTTTTCCTGAATATCGCACAATATCTTTATAAGCATATTATTGTCACACTGACTTACCCATAAATTGTGAAACCCTTTATCCAGCGCAAGATACTTTCGTCTGTTTGACTTTGTGATTGATTTATTTTTGTATTGCTTAAATTTTTCTGCTATTTGAATCAACCGATTATTAGAAATGCTATTCCAGGATTTTCTAAGAGCAAGAAGTTCCAAATTTTCCCTAATTTCAAAAATATCTTCAATTTCTTTTTTTGAAAGTGAAACAACCCGGGCACCTTTTCGGGGGATAATTTCTATAAAACCCTCTTTTTCAAGCTGATTAAAAGCCTCTCGAATTGGAGCACGACTAATTTCCATAACATCAGCCAAATCCTGTTCCCTAAGCCAAACACCCGGTTTTAAGTTTCCCTCTATAATCTGTTGTTTGATATTTTCATAAGCAATTTCTTTAATTGAAATGGGGTGGTCTAAAATTTGGAAATACTCTTTCATTTTTTTAATCCTTATATTTTACAATTAATAAATATTTTTAATATTTTAACTTGTCTATTGTTGATTGTCAACAATTTATAAAATAAATTTACTCTACACAAGAATTGTATCTACATGCTTCCTAGAAAAAATATTCTTTTATAGTTAACACCCCAAGACATAGAACTGGTGACTAAAAATATAAGGAGGAATTTATAAATTAGCTGCAAGCAAATTACCCTATTTATAGAAAGTTTAATGGGGAAATTCTTTCTTCTTTAAATTTTTCTTTGGTTTTTTCAAGTCTTGCAATCTGGTTCTCCATTTCTCGATAGAATTGGTCAGGAACAATCATGCGATTAAATACTTCTTTCATTCTGTTCATTTTTGCTAAATATTGCTCAATTCTCAAGGAAAATTGGGAAACATAATCTTGTTGGGAATATTCCCGTTTTAGTTCTTTGCTAAACAGGAACCTTAGATCTTCATAATGAGGAATTTTGCCGACTGGTGTACTGATAGCATCGAATTCACCATATACTCTACCTTCAGCCCATAGTATCCAGACAATCTTATCAATTTTCTCATTAAGAAAATTACCCTGCTTATCTTTTAAAAAATAATTAGTAGTAAATATTTTGGGGGTTCTCCGTAAATTATTTTTGAAGTTGAAATGATTTTCTATATATGTAGAAAAAGGAACGGAAATAAAATCTAGATTGGCCATCGGATTGTGTTTTCTGATTCCCTGTTTACCCAATGTAGCGGCTGTTGTCTCTGATTCAACGGTGGCACCAAGAAATACTCCATGGTCCCAATTTAAAGACTCCACGATTGGTATGGTTGTATCCGAATCTCTCCCACCATAAATAAAACCGTCAATAGGTACCCCTTGCGGGTTTTCGGCTTGTGAATCGATGTTCTCTAATTCTTGTAATCGAATAGTATATCGTGCATTTTTATGTGAAGGATCAATTTTATTTCCCTGCTTATCTTTCTTGCCTTTATACCATTTTCCACTATAATTAATCCCCTCTTTTGGTAGGTCTTTTCCCATCCCCATCCAATAAGGGAGGGCATCTCTTACCAATACATTGGAAAAAATTATTTCTCGTGGTGTTGTTAATGCCCGGTAAATTAACGGATCATCTTCTGGATTAACATCATTAATAATCCCGAAGATTCCATGTTCCATATTTGCCGCTCTTACTTCACCGTCAATTCTCTTTAAATAAGCTATATCATCTCCAACAATAGTTTGACCTGATAACATGGCAGTACTGGTTTTACCACATGCACTAGGGAAAGCACCGGTAAAGTAGGTAGTTCTATCACTTTTACCATGAACACCCATAATAAACATATGTTCTGCTAACCATCCTTCATGATGTGCTTTCTGAATAGCCAGTCGGAAAGCCAATTTCTTTAATCCTACAGAATTACCCGCATATTGATTATTAACTGAATAAACGCAATTTTCATCTAAATCAATATATATTCTTCTCTTATCAATATCAATACTAATATTATTTTCTAATCTTCCGGCAGAATGTAGAAAATAAAAAAATTGATTAGAACCTTTTAATTCTTTAAAACCTTCATAATTGCTGCGGTAGAGCAAGTCTTCACTATGAGCCACATAGGCAGAATCGGTAATTTGCAAGGAAGGAATTGAAAATAAAGAACCAGCTGGACCAAGGGAAAAGAAACGTACCAACATTTCTTTGCCTTTCATGCTGCCTTTGAGATATGATTTAATTTCCTCTATGCCTTCATCTTTGTTGATAGAATTAATATCGATACCCCAATCTACTTTGTGAGATAAGAGATAACGGGTATTTTCTTTATCTCTACCCTGGTCATAATAACCATCAAAATGTACAGTATGGCCTGGTAATTTTAGTTTTTCCTCTTCTTTGTTCCTTAAAGACAGATCCCTGACGTATTGAATGTCTTTTGGATCATCAGTTATGATTGTTACTTTCTCAGGTTGGCAGAGTTCAATTGCCTCTTCGAGTCGTTGGCTAACATGAGTATTGTTTAAGGCTTCAATTTTCTTTTGATTTATTTGATCCATTTTTTACCCATCTCCCTTAAAATATTGAATAAAATTTAACATTATCAAAGAAATCATGCAAGTTTTTACTCTTATCTTCATCTTTTTATCATAATCTTAATAATTAGTAAACATAAAAGATATGGACAACATTCAATGTAAAAAAATAAACAATTCTGATCAAATGAATATTTATTTAATCACTCGGGCATGACCTTGTTTAATATAATTCCTACCAGCGCTCCCAGAGCCATTCCTTCAATTTCGATTTGTCCATTACCTAATGAAATAGGAATTGAAACACCTCCCAGAGAAAGGATAAGAATAGTAGCGGCGATAATTAAGTTTCTGGGTTTTTCTAAATTAACATTGTTTTCCACTACTGTTCTCATACCTACAGCTGCTATCATGCCAAAAAGAATAATCGAAATACCTCCGATTAAGGCACCAGGTATTGTTGCAATAATTGCTCCTAGCTTTGGAACTAAACCAATAATTATAGCAAATATGGCTGCAATTCGCATCACAATAGGGTTATACACTTTAGTCAAAGCCAGTACACCTGTGTTTTCTGAGTAAGTCGTATTCGCCGGTCCTCCAAAAAAAGCTGATATTGAAGTCGCCAGACCATCACCCAATAATGTACGATGCAAACCCGGATCTGTAACAAAATTCTTTTCTGCAGTAGCACCAATTGCCAGCACATCTCCAATGTGTTCGATGACTGTTACAATAGCAACCGGAGCTACAATCATGATTGCATTCCAGTTAAACTTTGCAACTGTAAATTGCGGAAATCCTAACCATTTAGCTTCAGTAACCGCTGAAAAATCAATCATTCCAAATATAGCGGCAACAAAATATCCAAACACAATTCCCATTAAAACCGGAATAACCCTCAAAAAACCTTTTGTAAAAGTACTTACCAATACTACCACAACAAAACCTACTAAAGCAAGCCACCAGTTTTCACTGGCCATACTGATTGCTGTAGGGGCTAATTTCAACCCAATTACCATAATTACCGGTCCGGTCACCACAGGTGGAAAAAAGGCAATAATCCGTTCTGGTCCAAATTGACTGACTAGAAATGATAAAAATAAATAAATAACTCCAGCGGCAACAATCCCTCCCAAAGCATAAGGTATCCCAAATTTATCTGTTACTAAGAGAATTGGGGTAATGAAAGCAAAGGAAGATCCCAAAAATGCCGGAACTTTATTTTTGGTAACAAAATGAAAAATTAAGGTACCAATACCAGCCATTAACAAGGCAACAGAAATATCGAGACCGGTAATAATTGGTACCAAAACAGTGGCACTGAACATGGTGAATCCATGCTGGAGACCAAGCACAATTGTTTGCGGAATACCTTGTTTGGTGTAATCGATAACTTCATTTTGATGATTTGTACTCATCTTTTTCTCCTTATAAATTTTTTATTCTTTATATGTAATATATGCACACCTGGTAAGCTAAGTTTTTTAAAACAAAAAACCCCCTTTCAGCATAGGCTGATAAGGGGTCATTTTATCCTTATCAGCCTCACCGGACTGATTTTAAAGGTACATTTTACAACTATTTTAGAGATTTCTAAGGCCACCCGCTTTGCGGGTGTGATATTTACTGAAATGTTCTGTTAAAAAAATTGGCGGAGGGACTGGGATTCGAACCCAGACAGCTTACGCCTACACCGGTTTTCAAGACCGGCCCCTTGCCATTCGGACATCCCTCCGCAAATTTTGAATTTAATATTTAAACACAAGCATGCTATAGAAAAGATTAGATCGTACTATCTCAATAAATACTATAACATTTATTCGCAATAAGAATTGTACCTTAATTAGAGATTTTTTTCAATCCATCCATATAAGGGCGAAGTGCATCAGGAATGACAATAGAGCCATCTTCTTCCTGATAATTTTCTAAAATAGCAACCATAGTTCTACCTACTGCTACCCCTGATCCGTTTAGGGTATGCACAAAATGGACTTTACCAGTATCCTGTATTCGATACCTTATATTGGCCCGGCGTGCCTGAAAATCAGTACAGTTGCTGCAGGAAGATATCTCCCGGTATTTACCCTGAGCCGGAAGCCATACTTCCAAATCATAGGTTTTGGCAGCAGAAAACCCGATATCCCCGGTAGAAAGAGTGACAACACGATAGGGTATTTCTAATCGCTGCAAGATAACCTCTGCTTCCTGGGTTAATTTTTCCAGCTCTTGAAATGAATCTTCCGATTTACAAATCTTTACCAATTCAACTTTATTAAATTGATGCTGGCGAATCAATCCTCTTACATCCTTCCCATAAGAGCCCGCTTCTCTCCTAAAACAAGCAGTATAGGCAGTATAATACAGTGGTAACTGTGCTTCCGATAATATTTCATCTTGATGAAGATTGGTCAAAGGAACTTCAGCTGTAGGAATAAGATATAGCTCATTATTTGATTTAAATAAATCATTTTCAAATTTAGGTAATTGACCTGTACCGGTCATAGTATTTTTATTGACTAAAAAGGGAGGAAATATTTCCTGATATTGATGTTCTTTGGTATGAATATCCAACATAAAGTTAATTAATGCTCTTTCCAGTCGGGCACCATTATTTTTAAGTACCGTAAAACGTGCTGCGCTAATTTTAGCTCCTCTTTCAAAATCAAGAATTCCCAGTTTTTCACCCAAATCCCAATGAGGCTGTACTTCAAAGTCAAATTCTCTCGGTTTACCCCATTTTCTGATTTCTCTATTACTGTCTTCATCAGGTCCCACAGGTACACTCTCATCAACCAGATTGGGTAATTCCAAAAGAATATTTTGAATTTCCTTTTCGATAGACTTTATTTTAGCATCTATTTCTTTGATTTTTTGGGATACTTCCCTCATGGCTAGAATTTTTTCCTGGGCATCCTTCTTTTCTTTTTTTAAGTGACCAATTTCCTCAGATACCTGGTTTCTTTCTTGTTTCAAGTTACTAACTTCGAACAGAATCTTTCTTCTTTGTTCATCCAATTCGAGAATATGATCAACAAAATGAGTATCCTGTTCTCTTTTTTTCAGTGCTTCTCTTACTTTTCCGGGCTCCGAACGAATAAGTTTTACGTCCAACATCTTTTTTTCAAACCATCCTCTCTGCACAAATTAGTAAGTAGTATGTTTTTATAATATCAATATTTTTAAATTTAATCTATTTTTTCTAACAGGTTTTATCCTTTTATTACACCCAGAGGTCGCATTCTAGCTACTTTGCCGGAAATGCCACTCTTGTCCATCACATCAACTACTTCTGACACATCCTTATAGGCATCAGACATTTCCTCTGCTAAGGTTGCCCTAGTCCTGGCTTTAACTATAATGTCCTTTTCTCTTAATTCTTCAACAATATTTCTATTTTTAACTTCTCGTTTTGCCGCCCCCCGACTTAATATCCGTCCAGCACCATGACAGGTAGAACCAAAAGTATCCTGCATAGCCTTCTCTTTCCCGATCAAAACAAAAGAAAACCTTCCCATGTCTCCAGGAATTAAAACAGGCTGACCTATTTCTCTATAACTGATTGGTATTTCAGGATGTTGGGGTGGA
>CAZPII010000043.1:0-11237 GCA_964586485.1 uncultured Atribacterota bacterium
TTTAAGATATGGTAAAAAGGGATATTAAAACCTTGATTTTTGTAGATTGTGAAGCTTGTGGTAAGTCGCCAGGCACCGGGAAAATGAATGAATTCGTTGCAGTCGCTTATCCTTCAAGAGCTACTTTTCATGGAGTATTGGTAGTGGAAAAAGCGATGAAAGAAAAGGAAGTTTTTGAAGAATTTGAAAAGTGGGGTCTTCAAGTTATTGATGCGATGGGGAACCTGGAAGAATTTGAGAGGTTGTTAAAAGGGGAAAGGTAGTAAAAGATATTTCGAATTAAAAAGAAATTAGAAAGAAATTAATAAAAAATCTGGGAGAAGTTAATATAATGGAACAAATCATAAAGGAATTAACATTATTATTAATTTATCTTACATCATGGCAGGAGGAAGAATTTTCTATGAAAATTCACAGAAGTTGGAAAGGTTACCCATTTGAAATTTTGGATCAATTGAGAGAAGAGGATTGTATTACGGGAAGCAAACCTGCTAAATCTATTTATCTGACCGAAAAGGGAACAACAAAAGCAAAAGAATTGATGGCAAAATATATCAGAGAAAAATAGATTAAATTTGCTAGTAGATATTTTGCTGATATGATAAAAGTTTAGATAAAGATAGATGTGCTATACCAGGTAAAATAAATCATTTAATTGAATATGGAGGATTTAAAAAGATGAAAAAAAGATATAATCAGGTTTATCAATTTAGAATAACCATAAAGGAAATTGAACCAGAAATATGGCGAGTCATTCAAGTTCCGGAGACGCATACTTTTTGGGATTTCCATGTTGAAATCCAGGATGTCATGGGTTGGCTTGATTGTCACCTTCATGAATTTTATGTAAAGGATCCTTTAACCAGGAAAAAAATTAAGATTGGCATTCCTACAGAGAAAGAATTTTTTACTGAAGAAACAATTCCAGGCTGGAAGGTAATGATTGCTGATTGCTTTTCGAAAAGAAATAAAAAGGCAGATTATACCTATGATTTTGGAGATGATTGGCAACATATAATTAAATTAGAAAAGATACTTCCCAAAGAAAAAAACCAAACTTATCCTAGATGTGTAGCTGGTGAAAGAGCTTGTCCTCCGGAAGATTGTGGTTCTACTCCTGGATATGAGGAGATATTGACATGTTAAAAAATCCCGATCCTGAGAACGAAGAATACCAGGAAACAATGAAATGGCTTGGTGGTTCGTATGATCCAGAATATTTTGATTGGAGTAAAGTATTTTTTGATGACCCTGAAGAATGGCTAGAAGAATTTTTGGGAACATAAAAAAGTTATTAATTACTAACTTATCTTTTTAGTTAACTGTCTGTAAAAATAAAAAATTTAGTTAAAATTTAATAACCTGAATATTTTAAGATATTACTAAACTGTATTACTTTCAAGATGTGTTTACACATTGCCGTTCTTTCCTATAGAAATAGGTTACTATTTATCCAGGTTCCGGTAAAGCTAATTTTCTCTTACCATCCAAGAATTTCTGGTAAGGAATTTTACCTTTAAGACAGTAACCCTGATGCGTTCTTTTAAAATTGTAATAGTAAATAAAGTTATCCAGATCATCCTGTAACTGGTCCAAATAAGTATAGACATTCTTGATCATAGCTATCTGGTAGAATTCTTCTAATAAGGTTCGGTTAAACCTTTCTACCATCCCGTTACTCTTGGGACACCTGGGCTTAATCCGGCTATGAGTAATACCACAGTCAGCTAGGAATGCCTCATAGTCATGCTTCCCATTTACCCAGTGGGAGGTATACTCTTTACTATTATCGGCTAAGATGTGAACTAATGGAATCTGAAACATCTCATAGATTGGCAAAGCTTTGGTCTTGACAAAGTCAATAGCGCTGTCGTCTTTCTTATTGGTATAGGCCTTGGCAAAACCGAAGTTACTGTAGACATCAAATGCCGGCCTGCTGGTAGATTCTGCCTAATCCCTTAATGGTACCTACATAGAAGGTATCCTGACAGTGTTTATATTACTCTAAAACTGCACCACTTTTAAGTAGCATATTCTATGTATACATATCCAAACTGATCTTTCCCCGATAATTTAGACACTCATTTAAAACGCTTTTCTAATATTAACTTTTCATATTCCTCAGGAGTATAGTAACTTAGAGAGGAATGCAAACTTTCCCTGTTGTAAAATATTTCGATGTATAAATAACAATGGGGGCAAAATTTTCTTGATTTTGATATTTGTACAAGATGCGGGCAGATAATCTAAAATTATGTTAAAATAGCAAGAAAGAAAGTTTACAATAATGTTGCTGTTTTTGCTTGAATCGAACAACAGGAAATAAGCTAATAGGCTAAAAAGAAAAATGATGAAAGAAAGATAAAAGTGATGGTCAAAAGAAAAGAAATTATAGAAGAGATTCATTCAGTTATTTCCGGCAAAACTCTTGATGCTATATTTCCACCGTTATTATTTGTTTTAATTAATAGTATATTAGGTCTGGATTTAGCTGTTATTGCTTCTATGGCTTTAGCAATCATGTTGACAGTTATACGCCTCATAAGAAAGCAAAACTGGAAATATGCCTCAGGTGGTTTGGTTGGAGTTGTTCTGGCATCAGGCCTGGCATATCTAACCAGAAACCCTGCTCTTTATTTTATTGGACCGGTTGTAAGTAGTGCCGTGTTATTGTTTTTAGCCCTGATGAGCCTATTGATAGGGAAACCCCTGGCAGCCTGGGCCAGCCATTTAAGCAGGGGATGGCCTTTAAAATGGTATTGGCGTAGGGATGTCAAGCCGGCCTATCGGGAAGTAACCTGGTTTTGGGCAGTACTTATTCTGATAAGGCTATTGATTCAATTTTCTTTGTTGCGGCTCGGAGATGTGACCAGAATAGCCTGGTTTAATATCTTGCTGGGATGGCCGTTAACCCTATTTATATTGATTGCCACTTATATTTATGGTATATGGCGATTACATCAACTAAGGGGACCTGGAGTAGAAGAATACAAAGAAAGAAAGAAATCTCCCTGGATAGGGCAAAGCAGAGGGTTTTAGGAGACAAGTTAAAGGAAAGATAAGTATAGGAAAAAAGATTTAATAGGTAATGGGTAAAAATCCGGCTTTTAGAGAGGATAAAATGAATTATAGTAACCGCTTATTATCAGAGAAGAGCCTCTACCTCCGCCAGCATGCTTATCAGCCTGTTGATTGGTATCCCTGGAAAGAAGAAGCTTTTTCAATTGCTAAAAAAGAAAATAGGCCTATATTTCTCTCCATCGGGTATTCCACCTGTCATTGGTGTCATGTCATGGCTCATGAATCTTTTGATGATCCGGAAATAGCAGATTTAATTAACCAGGTATTTATTCCCATCAAAGTGGACCGGGAAGAACGGCCGGATATCGATAAAGTATATATGCAGGTGGCCTCTATGATGACTGGTAGGGGAGGTTGGCCGTTAACAATTTTTATTACCCCGGAGAAAAAACCATTCTTTGCAGCTACCTATATTCCTAAGGAAAATCATTATGGTCAAAAAGGTTTAAGGGAAATCGCCTTACAGGTCAAAGATTTTTGGAAAAATCGAAAAGAATTAATTGATCAACAATCAGAAAAACTGCTTGAACTCCTACAAAAAAGCAATAATACAGAAAAAGGAGAGAACTTAACCCGGGAAATTCTGGACGTAGCTTATGAGCATTTTTCAGTACTATTTGACCAGAAATTTGGTGGGTTTGGCCAGGCACCTAAATTTCCTTCCCCACATCAACTTTTATTCCTTTTAAGATATTGGCATCGGACTGGGGACAAACAGGCACTCATGATGGTAGAAATGACCCTGCAGTCCATGCAGAAGGGAGGTACTTTTGATCAGGTGGGGTTTGGGTTTCATCGATATTCTACAGATGCAGCCTGGATAGTCCCCCATTTTGAAAAGACGCTCTATGACCAGGCTTTACTAGCTATAGCCTATCTAGAAACCTTCCAGGCTACCGGTAAGGACATCTATCAGGAGACGGCAAGAAAGATTTTGGATTATGTCTTGCTGGATATGACCTCCCAAGAAGGTGGATTTTATTCAGCAGAGGATGCTGACAGCGAAGGGGAAGAAGGAAAATTTTACCTATGGACTGAAGAAGAGCTAAGAGAAGAGTTAGAAGGAGATGAGCTGGCATTTGTCCAGCAATATTTCCATATGAAACCGGAAGGAAATCTGGCTGCCATGGGATATTCAAAGGATATCTTTGGAAAGAAAAATATCTTTTATCAAGATGGCCTTGAAAATACTCCCATGGATGATTCAAAAGAAAACACAGAAACAAAGAAAGAAAAATGGAATATAATTCGGGGAAAACTATATAGATCCCGTACAAAGCGAGTATACCCCGAAAAAGACACCAAGGTTTTGACTGACTGGAATGGATTAATGATAGCGGCATTTGCAAAAGCCGGACGCATTTTAGAAGAAGAGCGTTATATTCAGGCAGCAAAAAAAGCAACAAATTTTATTTTTTTAGATTTAATGGATGATCAGCATCGATTATTACACCGCTACTGGGAAGGAGAAGCCGGGATTACGGGGTACCTTGATGATTATGCATTTATCATCTGGGGCCTATTGGAATTGTATGAAACTACTTTTTCCGCCGAATATTTAAAAATGGCCATGGATTTAAACCAGGTTTTAATGTCAGATTTCTGGGATGAAAAAAATGGGGGTTTTTATTTTACTTCCAAGCAGGCTGAGCCAGTATTGGTTCGGCAAAAAGAGCTTTATGATGGCGCTATCCCATCTGGTAATTCTGTTGCCTTCTATAATTTACTTCGTTTAGCCCATTTAACCGGAGATGAAAAGTTAAACCAGAAGACAGATGAGCTAGTCAAAGCCTTTTCACCTACGATAGAGCAAAGTCCACCTGCTTACACTTATTTTCTTATTGGTGTTGACTTTATTTTAGGTCCAACTTATGAGGTAATCATTATTGGTGACCCTGATAAAGACGATACCAACAAAATGTTGCGTGCTTTGCAGCAAAATTACCTGCCAAGAAAAGTAGTTATTTTTCTTTCTTTGGAAAACAAGCATCAGGAAATTAATAGAATGATTAATTTTACCCTTCCTTCGGGAAAAATCACTAAAAAAACCACTGCTTATATCTGCAAGGATTATTCCTGCCAAATGCCTACATCCGATGTACGAAGATTGATTCAGGCATTAGAAGAATAAAAGAAGCAGCTTTTCAATTTAAAAAAATAGATGATAGAATGCAAAAAGGAAATATTATGATTATTTCGTATCGTTATGTTGCAAAATATCTAAAATTTTCTATTTTCTGATAACATTTTATCTTTTTTCTTGTATAATTAAAAAAAAGATAATCAAACTATGTCTCTCATTTGGTTTCTTATCTGAAGTAAGTCGAATTGCAGTAGATTGTCTTTTACATCTTACTTTTAGCAAAAAAATGTAAAACCATCAAATAATATGGAGTAAATCATTCATTTTTTTTGTTGTCAATAAAGAAAACATCTAAAGGGAAAAGGAGGGTTTTTATGAAAAAGTTCCTCGTGCCTTTTATGATATTTCTGTTGGTTATCTTTGCCTTGACTGGCTGTGAAGGTTTCATTCCCGGCAGCAGCCCCTTGGCAGACACCCAATGGAGATTATCCGACTGGTCGGACGGTTCATTGAATCCTTCCCAATTTATTTCTACTGCTTATTTTGATGAGGTAACCATATCCGGCACTTCAGCGATTAATTCCTATAGCGGCTCCTATATAGCAACGGCAAACCATCGTTTTTCTGTAGGAGACCTGCAAATGACCCTGATGGGCGGTTCGGAGGAGGCCATGCAGACAGAGTCTACTTATTTCCAATTGCTTCAAGAAGCCTGTCAGTATACCCTCAACCAAACTACCCTTACTTTATTTGATGTTTTTGGAAAGGAATTGTTGATTTTTTCCAGGGTCATACCGATGGTGGAACTTGCCACCGTTGAGGAGGTTGCTATCTTGATTGCTGAATCCCATCCTGTGCAGGTTTTAGTAGTTGCCAGGGGATACCTTCCTAATCCTTGCACTGAGATGGATCCTGATTGATATTTTTTGAGGATTTTTATAGTTTACGTGGAATTACGGTAAAACGTAAAAATTTATAGAAGGAGATTGTATATGAATAAAATTTTTAAAGTAATGAGTATATTTTTAATTTTAGCTTGCTTTTTACTGGCACTTGCCGGGTGTGGCGGTAGTGCTGAGGATAAAGCTGAAAAAGCATCCCCCGGGCCTGCGGATACAGAAGAAATAGAAGAAACTTCTGCACAACAAGCTGATACCCAGGATTCAGACATCAATGACAGTAAGAGCATTCCAAAAGACTATCCTAAAGAGTTCTGTCCAGTTTATGAGTCAGCAACTATCATTCATACGGAACAGATTAATGTAGAGGATAAGACGAATTACATTATTGAGTTTGTAAGTAAAGATGAAATGAATACCATCGAAGCCTTTTATTTAGAACTTGACCATATGACCGATACACTGAGTATGGGTGATGTGATGAGCCAGATAACTTTAAATAATAAGAGTGAAAAGCATTCTGGCATCATTAATCTCGAACCGGTGGAAAGAACAGACTTCGCATCTTATGAAAGCGAGGGATACAGAATGTATGGTAAAATCATGGTAGATATTGGCTGGTAGCTGTTTATTAGCTAGTTATGAGTTAAAACAAAGTAATCTGCTTCCATGGTATTAGCAGCTGACAAATTTACATCAATAGTAACAACGTCCATTCAAGTCCTTTAGCATCGTACTGAGGGACTTTCTTTAGAGGCAAATACCGGGGTCTTAGGAAAGCCCATTGCCCATATTTTTTGATATTCATTAGCTAATGGTGTACCAAAAAAAGTTGGAGCTAATCAATATCTTTAATTTCTAAATTTAGCTATAAAGAGGGGTTCTTTTATGAAAGGAATGATAAAGAGTCAAAAATATAATTTAAAGGTTTTACTGATTATTTTGCTACTTCCATTCATATCAGCTTGCGGCAGTGTCACCCCCACCACACCAATCATCAACTCATTTACGGCTAACTTTACTAGTATCACCGAAGGAGAGAGTGCTACTTTAAGCTGGGAAGTCAATAATGCCACTTCCCTTAGTATTAATCAGGGTATCGGAAATGTAGCCTTAACAGGCTCTACGTCTGTTTCTCCAATTATAACCACCACTTATACTCTCACTGCTACCAACAGCGCTGGACCTATTACTGCTATGGTTACCATTACGGTAAATCCGGTCCCTATCATAGAACAGAACATCACTATACAGCCGGGACCAGCAGAAGGGAAGGATAGTTATGCAACAATCTTTTATCCAGATTCAAATGCTCCTGATTCTCAAGTATTGCTCATGGGAAATTGGACTGATAAAACCTATCTTAAGTTTGATCTAGGCATCCTGCCAGTGGGCGCTGTCATTACTAATGCAGCTTTAAACCTATATCAATGGTTTACTTATGGCTCTTCAAATTTTACTGTCGGAGTTCACAACGTAACTCAGAGTTGGGCAGAGAGCGCAATTACCTGGAATAACCAACCTACCTATTCAGATATACCTGAGAATACAATTTTTGTTACTTCCGGTGCAATTGCCTGGCGATCCTGGAATATTACATCCCTTGTTCAGGGTTGGCAGGACGGGAGTATTGCGAATTACGGAGTCGTTCTTGCTGGTGATGGAGGCACCTCTTTGCCATCCTCTCGTATTTCTTGTTACTCTTCCGATAACACAGATAACCCTACTTTACGTCCCAAGCTTGAGATTACCTATTATGTGCCTTAATTAAGAACAGTTTTTTGTAAGATAAGTCTAGTAAATCTATTTTATTTTTAATTTATAGAGATAGGAGGTCTTTTCAGATGAAAGAAATCATCTTAAATTTAAATTATTATTTCAAGTTTTTGATTATCATCTTTATACTGTTTTTCTTATCTTCCTGTAGTACAATTACCCCCTCTACTCCTATTATCAGTTCTTTTACTGCCGATAATACCACCATTGATGAAGGAGATAGTGTGACTTTAAGTTGGTCAGTGACTGATGCCAGCACTGTTACCATTAACCCTGGTGGCCTGTTAGTAGCCTTATCCGGCTCCACCTCTGTATCTCCAACCGAAACCACTACCTATACCCTGACTGCTAACAACGGTGCAGGCTCTTCCAGTGTTTCTGTAACGATCAAGATGATGCAAAACAAAATATTGATTCCCAATGAAAGTCAATCGAAAGATGCCTTTGCCAGCAATGCGGAACCCCTAACGAATTATGATGGAACGCCTTATCTGGCTGCGGGGACATTATGGGATTCAGGTACTGTTGAACGCACTTACCTGCAATTTGATGTTACCATTCCAAATAATGCCATCATCACAGAAGCAAAAGTCGGCCTCTTCTTCAAGGATCCGGCGAGTTATGTTTCTATTCCCATTTATGTTGATGTACCCCTTGCTGTTTATGAAGTTGAAGGATATTGGGAGGAGACATCCCTTAATTGGAATAATCAGCCTGTTGTCAATTCCGTATATGAAGATGTGCAGACTGTGGGAGGAGATACGGATAAGTATATTTATTGGGATGTCACCAGTCTGGTACAGGGATGGGTCTCCGGCATAAAATCCAATTATGGTATACGATTGGCTGATGAAGATGAGCTGACCTTAGATGATTCCAAAATTTTTAATTCTTCCTCTGCACCTGTTGGAACAGAGCGACCAAAATTAATGATTTCTTATTACATTCCCTGAGTTTTCTAGTATGAACTATTGAAATTGAATAATATATTTAGGAGCAAGCTAATAACCGGTCTTCTTTTAATGGTTTTTTTGCTATTATGTATATGTAGTTGTTGCCATGTCCTGCCTGAGGTTGAGGTGTTTTTTGATTCGAAACCAGCAGGTGCCAGTCTATGGATTGAAGGCCAATATATTGGATATCAGACACCGGTTACTTTGCAGCTTTATCCCGGTAAATATAGTGTAACTTTAAAAAAAGATGCTTATCGGGATTGGCAGGAAGAAGTTCAGGTTAAAAATATGGAAGGACAGGAAATCCTGGCAGAGTTAGTAGTTGCCAAGAAACAGGAAATAACTATCCAACTCGATGAAAACCATGGGCAGGATGCTTCTGTTCTGGCCTTTCATCCATATGGAAATTATGGTCAGGAAAAGACATTGGGTGTTGGCAGCAATCTGAATCCATATCAAAATTTAATTTATCGAAGTTATTTGCAGTTTGATTTAGAAAACATTCCCCAAAAAGCCCGATTACTGGAAGCTAAGCTTGGTTTATTTTTTAATAGTGACGGAAAACCGGAACAACCCTCAGACATACATCTTTACCGGGTATTAGAAGAATGGCAGGATGATAGCATAACATGGGATTCACAGCCTGAGGTAGCTCATAAATCCTGTAGCATTACCACAGTTCCGGCATCACTAACCATGGATTTTGTATGGTGGGATATTACCTGTATTGTTGACGATTGGCATAATCATATTATAGATAATCATGGCCTTGTTCTCAGGGACCCTGAAGAAGAAAGCATTGACGGAGGAAAGGGGTTTGCCAGCTCAGAGTCAGAAATAGATTCTCATCATCCAAGGTTAATCGTTAAATATTATTTACCTTAAATTTATTGATTATCTGTTCAATATTTTTCTTAAAAAGATGACTTTTTAAACTATATCATAAGGAGGTCAATTTGAAATGAAATTGATAAGAAGATATTATTTATTTATTTTACTATTTTCTCTGTTATTTTTTATGGGATGTTCTGCAACCATACCCACCAATCAGGCTCCTGTCATTACCTCGGATCCGGTTATCTTTGTTCTTATAGGTAAGTCCTATGCCTATCAGGTTGAAGCTATGGATACCAAAGGTGAAATACTAACCTATAGTCTTACCACTAAGCCTTCCGGAATGACCATTAATTCTTCCAACGGCATCATTACCTGGACACCAACGATGGCCGGAACTTACAATGTAAGTATAGAGGTCAGTGACGGCGAGTTATCTGATAGCCAGAGTTTCATTCTTACTGTTGCAGCTGTTTTTACATAGATAAAACCTTATAATAAGTTAAATATAACAGGTCTTAATCTTAATAAACAAATATAATCTAAAAGGGAATTAAAGTGCTAAGAAAAAAGGTGATGCTTAGAAGTTTTAAAGTTGTTATTTAAATTGAAGCTATTTATATTTTTTAAGCTCAGGAACACAGAAATTAAATCTCCGAGGATGAACAAGTCCTGATTTTCATAGAGGTATACAAGACCGTCAAAATCCAACTGAGGGGCATTTTTTAATTAATTATAATATTCTGGTTGGTTAAGGTTCTTATAGTCCTGCAAATGCAGGAAATGTTGGCATTATGAATCAATGTATTGTCTTAGAAAGCTTATTTAATAATTATTAATAAGACTCTTAAAAATATTTATCACTCATTTTAATAAATGTTACAATAAATAAGGATAAGTTTTTTTATGTGAAAAACAGGGATGAAGTTTAAAAATCTTTTCTGGTCTTACTTCTTTTGAATAAACTGTTCTAATGACTTAAGATTAGCAGCTATTATTAGCTTAAAATAAATCAAAAGGTGAAAAATGAGCAATAATTCTAATTGGTATTCAAGACTAGAAAAACCATCATGGTCTCCGCCGGCTTGGCTTTTTGGTCCGGTTTGGGCAGTTCTATATATAATCATCATGATAAGTTTCGGTACGGTTTTTTATAAATCATTTACCGGTCAATGGTCCTGGCTGGTGGCTCTTCCTTTTATTCTGAATCTGATTTTTAATTTTGCCTTTTCACCTCTGCAGTTTGGCTGGCAAAATAACCTTCTGGCCGCAATTGATATAGTATTCATTTTAGGAACCCTTATTTGGGCTTTGGTCGCGATTTGGCCTCATGCACATTGGATTGTATATACCAATATTCCATATCTTTTATGGATTAGCTTTGCAACTATATTGCAACTTACTATTACCTATTTGAATTGGAAATAATAGAATAAAATGGGTCTATAATTGAAAAATAACATTCAACTATAGAATAATCTGATTAATCAGGATAGTCAAAAAACTTTCTTTATGCCAGAATAAAAACATATGGCCAGAGGAACATTTGTGGCTTATGGGGTTTGTCCAAAAGACAACTGGTTTGTCTTAGGTGACTCGGCCTGAACTGCC
>CAZPII010000044.1:0-11202 GCA_964586485.1 uncultured Atribacterota bacterium
AATTTCTCTATCTTCGGTTAATTTTGAACCCATGTGATTATTCATTCCATCAATACCAGGTAGATCCTGAAAAATTGCCCTCAACTTATTCTTTATCTCTTCTTCATTCATAGATGAATAGATTGCACCCTTCCCGGGATTGATATTAGAATTATGAGGCTCCATGGGTAGATGTAATAAAATTGAGATATTTTTTTCTTTAGCCATCTCAGCAATAGACTGTGAATTGGACAAGAAAGGTAATATTGAAATAGTAACCGGAAAATTTAAGTTCATAATACGTTCGGCAATTTCTATTTGGTAACCCAGATCATCTATGATAATGGCTATTTTGGGCATATCGAGTTTATCTTTAGTTTTTATAAACTGATAAAATAATTGCAATTCTTCATCTTTTTTGCCCAAAATTTCATACAGCATGGGTTTTTGTATCTTTTCAGTTTTTTGCTCTTCCTCCAAAAAAGTCTCTTCAGGAGGAATGGTGGCATCAATCGGTAAATCTTTAATTCTATTTCCATTTCCATCCAAATGAATAAATATTCCCAACAATAATAATAAAATTACCGATAGTAATAAGGAATAAGTGTAATTCCAAAACTTTTTTTCCATTTATTCCTCATCTGCCTTTAATGTTGCTAAAGTCTCTTCTTTTAACAATAAGTCAATAGCTGCCTCAAGTTGTATATCTTCTTCGCTTCCCTCTTCGGGTTCTTCTTCTATGGGTATAATAATATCTGGTTCAATACCGATATTATTAATTATTCTACCTTCCGGTGTATAATATTCAGATGTGGAAACAGTAACTGCAGAATCATCTGATAAGGAATAGACCTGTTGAACCAGACCTTTTCCAAAAGTATTTTCTCCCAAAATAATTCCTCTACCCATATCCTGGATTGCACCGCCAACAATCTCAGAAGCACTAGCGCTTCCTTTATTGACCAATACCACAAGCGGCCATTTGGGATAATCATTTCCTTGTGAATCATATACTCGTGTCACATTATTTCGGCTTTTTATTCTAACGATATCGCCTTCTTTGATAAATTGACTAGCTACCTCTATGGCAGATTCCAATAATCCGCCGGGGTTATTTCTGAGATCTATGATTATCCCCTCTAAGGGTAATTCTGCAAAATTATTTAAAACTTCTCTTAACTCCGGGCCAGTGTTGGCATTGAAGGTTGAAATGCGAATATAGCCAATCCGATCATCTTCCAGTAATTTTTCCTTTACTGCTTCTACTTTTATTGTATCTCTAATTATTTCGATCTCCAGCAAATCTTCCGAATCTCCCCTTTTGATACCCAGGGTGATAGTTGTGCCTTTTTCTCCTCTCATAATGTTTACAGCTTCGTCTAGGGTCATTCCTTTAGTTGATTCACCGTCAATTTCCATAATATCATCACCGGCTTTCACGCCTGCCTGGTAAGCGGGAGTATCCTCTATCGGAGAAATAACGGTTAACTGCTCATCCTTAATAGTAACAATGATACCCAGCCCATCAAAATGACCCATGAAAATATTTTCCTGTTCGCGTTGAAAAGTTACCGGATCCAGAAAACGTGAATATGGGTCATCCAGTTCTGATAACATCCCCCGGATTGCGCCTTGAACTAATTTTTCTATAGCGATATCTTTTTCAATATATTCACTTCTAACAATACTGATTGCTTCGAAAAAAGGCTCTAATTCACTGAAAATACTATCATTCTGTTCGTCACTCTCTATAATTCCACCTGTCGAAGAAGCAAAAGCTATTACTAATAAAGTAAAAACTATTATTAATAAAATTGATATTTTAAAACTTTTTTTCATATTAAAATCCACCTAATTTCTATCTATTTTTGTCCAACCAGAAATATACACTTTCTTAATTATTTTATACTAAAGCCAATTAAAAGGATCATCTGGTTTTCCTTCGACCCTTACTTCGAAATGTAATCGAGGAGAAGGTACACCTCCGCTAGTGCCAACCTGTCCAACTATTTGACCTTTGGTCACCTCGCCATTCATTTTAACAAGAACCTTGGAAAGATGAGCATATAAAGTTGTTATGTTTCCTCCATGATCCAAAATAACGATATCTCCATAACCTTTCACATTACCAATGTAAATCACCTTTCCAAAACTTGCAGCTCTGATTGCCTCACCAATCGGGGCGGCAATGTCAATACCGGAATTAAATATATCAGCATTTAATTTTTCCTGTTTTTGGCGTCCATAATTAGAAATAATTGATCCTTTCAGTGGTAATTGAAAGATACCTTTTTGCGGCTGCAAAGTTACTTCTTTTCTAACTGGTTCATTCTTTGACTGTTGTTGAGCCTTTTTTGCTTCTTCTTTTTCCCTATAAGCCAGCTCAATAATTTTCTGTATCTGAGCCGATGATTTTTCCAGCTCTTCCAGTTTAGCCAAATGATTCTTTTTTTCTTCTTCTATCTTGGCTATATATTTATTTTTTGCTTCTATTGATATTTCAATATTTTCTTTTTCTTTCTCAATTTCCTGTTCAAGTAATCTGGTTATTTCTTTTTTATTATATAAGCTATCTCTCTGACTTTTAACAATTTTAACCTGTTCGCTGACTTGCTTTACAATTTCCATATCATTTTCCAATATTTGCTCTAGATAACGATAACGGTTTAAAAATTGAGAAAAATCCCTGCTCTCCAACAAAACGGCCAGATATGTAATATTATTATATTTATAAAACTTTTTCAATCTATTTTTTAAGATAATCACTTGCAAATCCAGTTTATCCTGCTCTATTTTTAAATCTTCTTCAAGTTTATCTATCTGTTTAAGAGTTTTCTCATAATTAGATTTGGCTGTTTGAAGTTCTTTTTCGGCCGTATTAAGTAAATCCTGAATCTTTTCCAATGATTTCTGATAATCTACTTCCTCTTTTTGCAGCCTAGCCAATTCCTGCTGGATTTCCTCTTTTCGTTGTTCAATTTGATTTAATTTTTCCTCCTGCTGTTCAATACTAATATTCTGTTCTTCAGCAATAACATTACTGATAAAACAGATAGAACAGAATAAAATTATAACAGTCATTAACACTGAATAAATATATCTTTTTTTGTTTTGATAAAAATGTTTTTTAAATCTCTTCATAATTAATCTTTCTCAGAGATAGCATGCTACCAAAAATACCAATCAAGCTACCTAACAAGGCAATTATTAAAATTAATTTCATTAATACAACTTGATCAGACATGACAGGTATAAAAGGAAGAATCCTTTTGATTTGATCAATAAAATAAAAGTATGTTCTAATAAGAATAAACGCTGCTATAAGAGACGAAATAAGCCCTTTTAGAAAACCTTCAATTATAAAAGGCCAGCGAATAAACCAGCTGGTAGCTCCAACCAGGGCCATTATCTCAATTTCTTTTTGTCGTGAATGGACACTTATTTTAATTACACTAACCATAATTAAAGTAGCAATAAACACTAATGTAAATATTATAGCAATTCCGGCTTTACGAATAAAGCGAAATAAAGAAACTAACCTCTCTGTTAACTCCCCACCATAATTGACTTCTTCAATTCCACTGTATTGGGTTAGCTGAAAGGCAATTTCTTCTAAAAACTCGGCCTCGGTAACCAATATTTCTATAGATGATGGCAAAGGATTTTCAGGAATACCTGCCAGTATTTCCTCGTGTTCGTTCAGATCATCTTTTAACTGTTGAAAGGCATCCTCTTTGGAGATATAACTTACTTCTTTTACTCCTTCTAATTCACTGGTATTTTTTACCAACTGATTAATTTCCGTTTCAGAAACATTATCTCTCAGGTAAGCAACGGCAACCAGTTGAGACTCTATGTCTTCCATAACAAGATTAATGTTAAAAGACATAAGCAAAATTGTCCCTACGATAACCATGGTAGCAGTAAGACTAACCATGGTAGCTAAACTCATAATTCCGTTTTTTTTAGTACTGAGGAAAGCCTCCTTAATATAGAAAAGAATATTTCTTAGCATTACTTTGAATAAATTCCTTTCTGAGTATCAGAGGTAATTTCTCCCCGTTCAATCCTGATAACCCGCTTTTGTGCTTTATCAACCATTAATTTATCATGAGATGCTACAATTACCGTAGTTCCCCAAATATTAATTTTAAATAGTAACTTCATAATTTCCCAGGAAGTATCGGGATCCAAATTACCAGTAGGCTCATCTGTTAATAAAATCAAGGGACGGCTAACCACAGCCCTGGCTATACAAAGTTTTTGTTGTTCACCTCCGGAAAGGAGATGAGGGTTGGCATTTTTTTTATGAGACAGACCAATTAAATTTAATATTTCATTCACTTCCTGCCTTATGATTGCATTTTTAGTACCGACTACCCTTAAGCTGAAAGCTACATTTTCAAAAACATTCCTATCGTAAAGAAGTTTGAAATCCTGGAATACTACACCAATCTCCCTTCTTAAATAAGGAATCAGCGTTGGTTTTAATCTGGCCAGATTAACGCCATCCACAATTACCTGTCCCTTAGAAGGAAGTCCGCCTCGATAGATTAATTTTAAAAAAGTGCTTTTACCTGCCCCGGTTGGCCCAATCAGAAAAACGAATTCTCCTTTTTTAATATGTATATTTACATCCCATAAAGCATGAATCTTATTGGGAAAGGTTTTAAAAACATGAAACATGCGTATCACTTATACTGATATTCCTTTCTACCAGAGGTTAACTAAGGTATTTTTCTGTTATAAATTCATAAAATTGCCGAACATTACAATATGCCTTTTTCTCAAAAATTTCTTTTTTTTCATTTAAAATTGCCTGGATTCTCTTTTTGTTTGTACTTATATATTTTAACTTATTATCAATAATTTTAACAGTTAACTTATTTATATTTATCAATAATTCCGGTGTATTTAAATCATTGACAAAATATCTTACTTTTGGGTCATAATCAATTGCTAAAAATGGTTTATTTTCCATAACGGCAAAAACAATAGAGTGAAACCTCATTCCAATGATTAACGACAATTTTGTATAGAGAATTAACACCTGTTCCGGGCGGCATTCTTCTTCAATGCGTACGGCAGATGAATTTTCCATTCTCTTGATTATTTTTCTCATAAAAGGCGAGTCTATGTTAGCCTGAAAAGGAATAAAAAACAGATTAGCCTGATATTTATCAACTAAATGGTCTGCTATTTTAGCAAATTGATCAAGCTTATTATCATAATCCCGGGCAATCTCTCTACAATTTCTAAGCACTATCCCTATATTGGTTTTTTTATACGTCTCTTCAGGTTGGTCTGATTCGGGTTTTATTTTTTTTGATTCCGATATTTCTGTTTTCTTTAACAAAAAAGAAGGGTCAGCATTCACCTTGATCGTTTTACCGCTAATACCTAATTCCTGTAAAAGCACTTTGGATGGCTTATCTCTAACCATTATCAAATCAACTTTATTTAAAACCCATTTGATTAACTTCCTGTTGAGGTTTTTTTCTATCGGCCCGATCCCCTGGGCGTAGACAATGCTTGGAATATTAAATAAACTGGCAAGAAATAACAAGCTTAAATAATAAAATACACTATACCCTTTGCCGGTTACATCTTGCAAAAGCCCCCCTCCACCACTTACAAATACACTTGTTTGTAACATTTTATAAATGATTAAAAAAGGATTCAGCCGATGAATGGAGTTTACCTGATAGGATAACTTGGTTTTATGAGGATTGTGGGATAGAACAACAATTTTTTCTTTTGGTATGTATTTTGAAAATTCCTGAATTATAGCTAATAAAATGGCCTCATCTCCACAATTTTCAAATCCGTAATATCCGGATATAATAATTGATTTTAATTTATCAACTCCTTTTAACATTTAACCATGCCCTAAAATTTTTATTTAACAAGTAGAATATTGAAGCCAGAAGGATACCAAATAACAATCCCAACCAGTAACCATGAAAAGTTCTCAATAAGGAAAAATATATTGAAGTATGCACATGACAAAAAGTATTTATAAGAGTAACCGGTGCGACAGTTCCCATAACTAAAATGGGATATTTTAAAAAGCGCACATGCAAGTAATTCATAGCAATAACAACAGACAATAAAGGGTATCCGATTAAAAATTCCTTACTTCTAGGTCTGGCAACTAAGAATCTCTCTAAAAATACTCTCATTTTTTCCTCTATATTAGGTACCGGCAAAAAAGAAAAATTCCCGGAACGTGAAATATAAATTACCACAAATACCAGAAAAATGAAAACCAGGAAAGCATGTTCGAACAATATCGGTTTTTTAAAATCCTCGATTAGCAGTATTTTGTTTTCTTTACTTATCCACCACAGATATAACATAACTAAAATTAAGGGAAAGATATAGGCAACTTTGATTCCGCTAAAAAGCTGAATGGCAAGAATAAACTGGTAGTGTGTTAATAAGGCACCGATAAGTAATCCCCCGATAAGTGATATAAACATTATTCGGCTAATTCCAAAAATGATTTTTTTAACTAATTGGATATAAGATAAAGAATCTGTTACTGATAAATGATTAGATAATTTTTGCCGAAAAGCTTCCTGAAATAAATAGTCCTTATTTTTTATAATCGCCAACACAGGAAAAAGAAGTGCACCGGATAATGCAAGAATTTTCATTAAAAATATTTTACCGGTGATAAAATTTATAAAAAGTAGAAAAATAAAACCAAGAATAAATAATAAGTAATAGTATCTATATTCAAAATTAAAAAATTCCATCAAGAGTAATATACCTGCAGCCAATATCCCCAAACTCAGGATGTAGATATTAAAAAGCGGAATATGATATGTAGGAAACAGGCTTGCTTTCCCTATTGTATAATCATTGTCAAATAGCTCATTTTCGATAGTTTTTAAATAGGTAATATTTTGTTGAATCAAGCCCCCTTCCCGACTACTTAAAAATGGATTAAGATAAAAAAGACGGATATTTCTTTCCTGGGCTGCTCTGGTCCAGCGATCAATAGCCTTATTTATGGTAATGGTTTCCATTTCCTCTTTGGTTATACTATGTACACGTACTGCCAATTCGCTTACTTTAGATGAAATGGCAAATATACCTTTTTGAGAGGTAAATTCAATTACCCCAAATGATTGGCGGTTATCTTTTAAGAATTGCGCGGTTTCGGAGAGCATTTCCCTAGAGGGATAACCCAGGGCTTCCTCATCGTCGAAAATAACCAAGGATGGACTTTCTATTTTTGAAATCAATGCTAATTTATACTGGAGAATCTCAGATGTTAACTTGGGAGGATTTTTGGGACGTAAAATAACATCAAATCCTAAAGACTTAATTTCTTGGATATCATTTTTTGAAAAACCTAATCCTAATTTTAATAACTCTTCCTGGTTCCCTCGAATTTTCAGAAAATAATTGTCTCCAGCAGAGAGATATTCTTGAACTTGATTTATGCCAATATACACTTGAAAAAAATTTTTTAATCTTTCAAAGAGGGTATGGTCCCGACAGATCAAAAGTAGCTCTCCCGGAAGAATGGGCTCAAATTCAAGAAAAACACTTTCGTAAATCCAACTTAATTTATTCAGGTCATTGGTGTTTAAGTAAGATATTTTTCCCTGTAAGGATAACATTTCAATGGTATCCTCATGAACTGCAATACTGGAAACTCCGTTTTCCTTTAACTTGCTTAGCAAAATATGCTCATCATATCCTTCTCTGAAAGCTAATTCTCTTACCTTATTCAGGCTCATTGCCATTTCCACCTGTTTAAAGTCACTTTCCAGTTCAAAACGATGCAAACTAACAATAATTGAAACAATCAGGGCGATAAAGATAAAGAAAATAAGTATATTTTTAAAAGTTAATTTCATTTTTTCCCTTACTATTAAATTAGACTCCAAAAGAGTAAATATTGATAATATATCAACAAATTTTCCTTTTTAACAATCACTGTAGCAAGCTTAGCATGACACCAGCAGCTACGGCAGTTCCAATTACTCCGGCAACATTAGGTCCCATAGCATGCATTAGCAAAAAATTTCTGGGGTTGGCACGCTGGCCTACGGTTTGGGCTACCCGAGCTGCCATAGGCACGGCTGACACTCCTGCAGCCCCAATTAGAGGATTTATCTTACCGCCTGACAATTTATACATTAGCTGGCCGAACATAACTCCCCCGAATGTACCAAAAGCAAAAGCTACTAAACCCAAAACAATGATCTTTATTGTCTCAACCGATAAAAAATATTGTGCTTCCATAGTAGCACCGACACAAGTTCCCAGGAAAATAGTAACAATATTGATTAACTCATTTTGAGCTGTGTTTGACAATCTGTTTACCACCATGCTTTCACGGAACAAGTTTCCTAACATCATAATCCCAATAATAGGGACAGATGCCGGCAATATCAAACCGACAAAAATTGTGCTAATAATCGGGAAAAGAATCTTTTCAACTTTTGATACCGGACGAAGTTGCTTCATAACAATTTTTCGCTGTTCTTTGGTAGTAAACATTTTCATGATAGGTGGCTGAATCAAAGGAACAAGTGACATATAAGAATATGCTACAACTGCAATAGCTCCCAATATATGGGGAGATAGTTTAGCAGCTAAATAAATGGAAGTCGGTCCATCTGCTCCACCGATGATGGCAATAGCAGCTGCTTCCTGTAAACTAAAACCTATTAGGACTGACCCTATCAGGGCCACCGAGACACCCAACTGTGCAGCTGCCCCTAAAAGAAATGTTGCCGGATTAGCTAATAAAGGTCCGAAATCTGTCATTGCACCAATACCCATAAATATTAATATTGGAAAAAGCTCATGCCGAATACCAAATGACAATATATTTAAAAATCCTCCTTCTTCCATCAAACCTGTAAAGGGAAGGTTTACCAGAATAGCACCAAAAGCAATGGGTAACAATAATAGTGGTTCATATTTCTTTACTATGGCCAGATAAAGTAAAATACCTCCTACCAGTATCATGATTAAACTTCCCCAGGTAAGGCCGGTAAACCCAGAAATCCTGGCAATAGCTAATAGTGAGTTGATAAAATTCATCTTTTTCTCCTTTCGGCAAATTATCCTATAACTAACAGGGTATCATCGGTTTCCACCATGTCATTTACGGAAACGGATAGCTTTTTGACCTTTCCACTGGTATTAGCAATAATTTCATTTTCCATTTTCATTGCTTCCAAAATCAACAATGTATCTCCTTCATTAACACTATCTCCTTCTGCGACATTGATTTTAAGGACTTTTCCAGGCATAGGAGCTTTTACCTCTTCACCTTCTTCTGTACTTTGGGAAGGTGCTGGTTTCTCTTCTGTTTTTGTTTTTTTCGTCTCCTCTTTTGCAGAGGGTTCTACTTGTTTTACCTGTTTACCTTGAGGGGCTGACGGAACTGAAGCCTGTGTACTGTTTTCGTTTTTTATTTCTTCAACTTCTACCATATATTCTTTGCCATTTACTTTAATCTTAAATTGTTTCATTATCTTAAAATCCTCCTCTTTTTCTGGAACTTATTGTAACTCTATTTGACATAAGATTCTGTTTTCCGGATATAGTCCAGGGACTTACTTCGGCTGGTACAGCTCTTTTGATGTTAATAATTTTAATTTGAGTTATTGGTTTTGACATGAAAATTGATATGGCAGCAGAAATTGCCGCAATTAATTGCACATCATCTTCCTCTTTGTTTTGCACTACACTATTTTCCGGTGTAGTTGATATTACTTTTTCTTTTCCTGAAGGTTTGATCTTTTTTTCCTCAGCTTGTTTCCTGGAACTTAATTTTACAATCTCACGTAGTCCAATCATTAGCAAGGCAAGCAAACTCAGGATAATAAAAACCAGGATTATAACTGTAATCGCTATTTTAATGGCTCCCTCTACACCTACATACATATGACACTCCTTTTTTCAAACTAGAAAATATATAAATCTTGCATTTTATTATTTTTAAGTTAAATTATACCGGAAAATTACCATGTTTTTTCCCCGGTAGGTTCTCTCTTTTTGTGGAAAGCATTTCAAAACTTGTTATTAACCTGGGTCTGGTTTCTCTGGGGTCAATCACCATATCAACATAACCTCTTCTAGCTGCTGCATAGGGATTAGAAAATCTTTCCCGGTATTCATCAATTTTTTCCTGACGGTATTTTTCCGGATCTTTTGCTTCAGTAATTTGTTTTCTAAAGATAATATTAGCTGCTCCCTGTGGTCCCATTACCGCAATTTCCGCTGTCGGCCAGGCTATGACCTGATCAGCTCTTAAATCTTTGCCACACATTGCCAGATAAGCTCCTCCATAGGATTTTCTGGTTACCACCGTTACCTTGGGAACAGTGGCTTCAGAGTAGGCATATAATAATTTTGCACCATGTCGGATAATACCTCCAAATTCCTGTGAAGTACCGGGTAAAAATCCAGGCACATCAACCAGGGTTAATATTGGGATATTAAAGGCATCACAAAACCTAACAAATCGAGCAGCTTTGTCTGATGCATTAATATCCAAGCATCCAGCAAGTACTTTTGGTTGATTAGCTATAATACCAATGCTCTGTCCATTAAGTCTGGCAAATCCGGTAATAATATTTCGGGCAAAATGTTCGTGTGCTTCAAAAAAATCCTTATCATCCACAATATATTTTATAACATCTTTCATTTCATAGGGTTTATTGGGATCAATTGGAACGATATTCAGCAACTCTTCTTCCATACGGTTTGGATCATCCCCATTTTCTCGAATAGGTGGAGTTTCCATATTGTTGGAAGGTATATACCCAACCATTTCTCTAACAGATTGAAATACTTCCTGTTCATTCTCGGCAGCAAAATGAGCAACACCGCTCTTTTGGTTATGTGTCATTGCACCACCTAATTTTTCTGAAGAAACATCTTCACCGGTAACTGATTTTATGACACTTGGCCCGGTAATATGCATTATACCTATCTTTTTTACCATGAAAACAAAATCCATTATTGCCGGAGAATAGACTGCACCTCCAGCAGCAGGACCAACTACAACCGATATTTGCGGAACAACACCTGAGGCTATAGTATTTCGATAAAATATCTGACCATAACCGCTTAAAGAATCGACGCCTTCCTGTATTCGGGCACCACCGGAATCATTGATACCGATAATAGGAGCTCCCATTTTCATAGCCATATCCATTACTTTACATATTTTCTTGGCATGCATTT
>CAZPII010000045.1:0-10749 GCA_964586485.1 uncultured Atribacterota bacterium
CAGATTCAGAAGAATTGGCAGCTCATTGTATGGAAGATTATGACAAAAATTTCATGAAAAAGATGAAATGGGGAGATATTATGGTAGCAGGTGAGAATTTTGGTTGCGGTAGTTCTCGAGAGCATGCCCCTATTGCTATCAAATCAGCCGGAATTTCCTGTGTAATTGCTAAGTCTTTCGCCCGAATTTTTTTTCGCAATGCAATTAATATCGGGTTACCGATTTTCGAGTCTGCTGAAGTCTTTGAACAATCTCAACAGGGAGATGTTTTAGAAGTGAATACCGATCAGGGTATTATTCGTAATATGACGAAACAAAAGGAATTCCAGATAACTCCCTTGCCTGATTTTATGCAAAATATTATTTCAGCCGGAGGATTGGTTGAATATGTTAAAGAAGAAGTTGAGAGGAGAAAATAATATGTATAACATTGCACTGATCCCCGGTGACGGTATTGGACCAGAAGTTATTAGGGAAGGTAAAAAAGTAATTGAAGCCGCGTCAAAGTATCATGATGTAAAAATCAACTGGAAAGAGTTTCCCTTTGGGGCAGAACACTATCTGAAAACCGGGGAACTCTTACCTGATAGTGCTTTAAAAGAAATGGAAGATATGGATGCCATCTATCTAGGAGCAGTCGGAGATCCTCGTGTAAAACCAGGAGTTTTGGAAAAAGAGATATTATTAAAAATCCGATTTTATTTTGATCAATATATTAATCTCAGGCCGATTAAACTATTCAAGGGTGTACAGACTCCTCTAAAAGATAAAAATCCGGAGGATATAAATTTTTATGTAGTCAGAGAGAATACTGAAGATTTTTATATCGGAATAGGCGGGCATTTTGAAAGTCAAAGATATCAGCAACAACATATCTTAGAGCGAAGTATGTTCAGGGCAAACATCCGACTTGATTTTTCCATTGATAGAAAAGAAGAAATTGGTTATCAATTAGGACTTATTACACGGAGGGGTACACAAAGAGTTATAAAATATGCTTTTAATTTTGCTCAAGAGAAGAACTTAAACAATGTTTCCACTGTTGACAAAGCAAATGTCCTGCAAGATATGTATGGTCTATGGAGGAAAATTTTCCAAGAAACAGCCTCTGAATATCCGCAAATTACCAATGATTATTTTTATGTAGATGCCTTGACTATGCTTTTTGTCAGTTCTCCGGAAAAATTTAAAGTAATTGTTTCACCAAATATGTTTGGAGATATTATTACTGACTTGGGAGCAACAATACAAGGAGGCATTGGTATGGCTGCAGGTGCTAATATTAATCCTGATAATGTTTCAATGTTTGAGCCTGTTCATGGCTCTGCCCCGGATTTGAAAAATAAATTAATAGCTAATCCAGTTGGAACTATATTAGCAGGCGCATTAATGTTAGATCACTTGGGAGAAAAGGAAATAGCAGGATTTATTGAAAAAGCGGTAGAAAAGGTTTTGCTGGAAGGTAAAATTCAAACAAGAGATTTAGGAGGAAAGAGCTCTACCCAAGTTATGGGTGATGAAGTTGTAATGAAGTTATAAATTTGCTAATAATTATTGGGATTATTTTAAATATAATAGGTATTATAGGGGTAATAGTTCCTGGTTTACCGGGTATTTCACTGAACTATATTTCTTTGATTTTGCTCTATATAACAAAAGGAGAAGCAGGAGTTAATTTACGAATCCTTATTGTTTTTGGTGTGTTAACCGTTTCGGTGGTGTTACTTGATTATATTCTTCCTTTGGCGGGAGCTAAAAAATATGGTGCTTCCCGTACAGGGGTATGGGGAGCAGCCATCGGAATGCTTATCGGGATAGTATTTTTTCCACCCTTTGGTATTATTTTTGGTCTTTTGGTAGGTGCTTTTGTGGGAGAAATGATAGCCGGGAAAGAGCAATCACAGGCATTAAGATCAAGCTTTGCGACCTTTTTGGGAACAATTACTTCTATGGTAGTTAGATTTATTCTTTCTATGATTATGGCTATCTATTTTTTTATTCATTTATTTTAGGATTTACATACGAATAGGAGGATACTAGATGGAACAAAAAAAAGGGGAAGAAATTATGCAACCAACTATGGCTACCGAATCAGTCAGGTTAGCCTATAATCAAGCAACAAAAAAGTTTTTTGCTAGAATATTTAATTGCGGGAAAACTCAAGTTAAGAACTTAAATGGAAAGGATAAAGTATGGAAAAAAATAGTCATATTGTAACAAAAGGACCAAATCGGGCGCCTCATCGTTCCCTCTTTTATGCCATGGGATACACGAAAGAGGATCTGGAAAAACCAATAATCGGTGTGGTAAATGCTTTTAATGAAATTATTCCTGGTCATATCCAGCTTAATGATATTGTTCAGTCTGTAAAGATTGGGGTTGCTGCAGCAGGTGGAACTCCTATGCAATTTCCTGCGATTGGTATTTGTGATGGTATTGCCATGAATCATCTTGGGATGAAGTATCCGTTGGCCAGCCGGGAACTTATTGCTGATTCCATTGAAGCGGTTGCTATGGCTCATCATTTCGATGGCTTGGTAATGGTTGGAAATTGTGACAAAATTGTTCCAGGAATGTTGATGGCAGCGGGGCGATTGAATATTCCCGCAATCTATATTAGTGGCGGACCAATGTTAACAGGTCAATGTGCGGGACAGGACTCTGACTTAAATACCGTTTTTGAAGCAGTTGGCAAATATAATCAGAAAGAGATTTCTGAAGAAGACTTGCTGGAAATTGAGCAGTGCGCCTGTCCTTCAGCCGGTAGTTGTGCAGGTTTATTTACGGCAAATTCCATGAATTGTCTGGCAGAAGCCCTGGGAATTGCTTTACCTGGAAACGGGACAATACCAATTAGTTATGGTGCTAGAAAACAGTTAGCGAATACCGCAGGGAAAAAGATTATTGACCTTTTTAAGAATCAAGTTAAACCCAGGGATATTATGACAGCTGATGCCTTTAAAAATGCTATTACTCTTGATTTGGCTATGGCAGGATCAAGCAATACAGTTCTACATTTATTGGCTATTGCCCATGAAACAGGAGTTAAATTGGGGTTAGAGACGTTCGATAAATTAAGTCGCATTGTTCCCATTTTAACCAAAATATCTCCCTCCAGTTCTCTACATGTTTCTGATTTGTATTTTGCAGGAGGGATCCAGGCTATATTAAAAGAGTTAGCAGATAATCATCTCATTAATATAGAAGAAAAAACTGTAACTGGAGAGACAATAGGACAGAACATCTCCTCGTCCATAATAAAAAATACTGATGTTATAAGAAAATTCAGTAATCCCTATAGTCCCGAAAGCGGAATTGCTATACTTTATGGGAATCTGGCTCCGGATGGAGCGGTTGTTAAAGTATCGGCAGTTAGCAAGAAAATGTATTCCTTCGAAGGATCTGCGCGGGTTTTTAATTCAGAGGAAGAGGCTTATCAGGCTATTACAGGTGGTGAAATCAAAAAAGGAAATGTGGTTGTAATTCGTTACGAAGGACCAAAGGGTGGTCCTGGGATGCGGGAGATGCTGGCCCCTACTTCGGCTATTTGCGGTATGGGATTAGATAATGATGTTGCGCTCCTCACTGACGGGCGTTTTTCGGGAGCAACACGTGGGGCAGCAATTGGTCATATTTCACCGGAAGCCGCAGAAAAAGGACCAATTGGTATGGTTGAAGATGGAGATATTATCAAAATAGATATTTCTAATCGGGAACTGTCTGTCAAACTATCTGAAGAAGAATTAAAAAAACGTGAAGCAAAATGGTCTTTACCGAAAAGAAATATTCCTTCTAATTATTACCTTAAGCGGTATGCCTATCTGGTAACCTCTGCCAGTACAGGTGCTGTTTTTAGAGAAGTAGACTTGTAAAATCAGGGATATTCAAGGGGAATTTTTCCCCTTGAATATCCTAAGAATAATTAAACCCAAAATTGCTAGCTACTTCTTAGGATAGATAAAAAAGCCTTTAAGTTATGAAATTATTTCTTAAAAAAGAGATAAAAGATAGCCAAGTAAACAGGAAAAAATTAACCCCCTTTTAGGGTTTCTTAAAGCCACCCGCCTTGCGGGTGCGATATTTGCTTATCCTCTTAAATAAAAATTTCCGGTTCTTTTCTTTTTCTGCCCAATTTTTTTAGTACTGTCTTGACAAAAACCGGTTTTTTATAGATTATTTTTCGAGCCCCATATGGACAAAATTTTACACAGGCAAAACAGCGTATACATAACTTATCTCTGCTTCTCAGGCTATCAGGTTCAATAGCATTAACCGGACAAATTTCAATACATTTCCGGCACTTTTGACAAACTTTTAGATCTACAACCGGAGCATGGGCGAATACTATTTCGCTGTGTTTAGGTAAAAGTTTTCCCAGAGGCAACAATTCGCCTTTGATATTTAATTCCGGGATATTTTTAATTGATTCAATGTATTTAATTTTTTGTTGGATTTCTTTCCCCAGGGATTCTGCTATTTCTAGATCCCGATTATCCGGTCTACCAGGAGCAATTTTAATATCTTCCTGTGAAAAAGAATGTTCACCGATAAAAGAAGCAGCTGCAATTACTTTAAATCCTTGATAAGTCATCATTTTATTTAGCTGTCTCAGGGCAATACCGGCACTTATATTACCATAGGTAACCACTAGAATCATAAGTTGTCCTTGACCATTAATTTTACGAAGTACTGGGTATAATAAATCAGGGATTCTTTCTTCATAAACCGGGGTTCCCAGTATAACTGCTTCTGTTGGCTGAATGTTAAATTTAATATTATGCCGCTGCCCAAGGGAATTCAGATTAATCGTTTTTTGTTCAACCATTCTCATTCCTTTTGCAATAGTCTGAACTATTTTTTCTGTAGAATATGTGGGGGAAAAATATATTTTAACTAACCTATCAACAAACAATTGCACACCTCGTCAAGAACTTAATATCATCTGTTATATTTTAATGCAGCTTGAAAGTTTAGACAAGGTTACAAGAACAATATTTCTTATATTTTATTTATTTAACCATAAAAAAAACACCTTATTTAGTATATTGAAATTTATATAATAGCCTATCAGGATAATTTTTGTTACAATAAATTAGATAAATATAATAAAAATTTGGTTTTAATTTTAACAAACCAGCAAAACTGAGGTAACAATAAAAATATTATTAGATTAGAAGGAGAATATAGTTATGTTATCATTATTGGAAAAAAGAAGAAGCATCCGGACCTTTCAGAATAAAAAAGTAGAAAGAGAAAAGATTAATAAGATCATCCAGGTTGCTCTTTTGTCACCCTCATCAAAAAATAGTAATCCCTGGAAGTTCATTGTGGTTGAAGATAAAAAACTATTAGTAGAATTATCCACTGCCAAGATGGGTGGCTCCCAGTTTTTGGCCAAAGCTCCTCTGGCTATCGTTGTACTGGCAGATCCACGCCAATCTGATGTTTGGATCGAGGATACTTCTATAGTTACTACCATGATTCTTCTAGCAGCACAGAATCTGGGTTTGGGAAGCTGCTGGATACAGCTTAGAGAAAGAAAGCATTCAAGCAAAAAGGGTTCAGAAGAATTTGTAAAAGATTTACTTGGCATCCCCGGGAATTTAAGGGTTTTGTGTATGGTGGCAATCGGATATCCTGATGAAGCAAAACCTGAAAAACGGATAGAAGAAAGAAAACTGGAAGATGTTTATTTAGATCGATTTGATAACAAGATGAAAATTAACAAAAAATAATAGAAGGTAAAATCATGGAAGAAAAATTCGGCCTTGTTTTAGAAAGTGGTGGAGCAAAAGGATCTTATGAGATAGGTGCCTGTAAAGCCCTGGAAGAAATAGGTGTAAGGATAACCGCGGTAACCGGAACCTCTGTTGGCGCTTTGAATGGTGTAATGGTTGCACAGCACGAAATTGATAAAGCCTATCAGATGTGGAATGATATGCGTCCTTCAAAAGTAATGAAAATTGATGAAAAAAGGTTAAATCAACTTTCCCGTTTAGAAATCAAACCGGGTGATATGCGATATTATATCAAAATGATTGGAGAGATTATCACAGAGGGTGGAATTGATGTTACTCCTTTGAAAAGATTGATTAAAGAATATGTGAATGAAGATAAATTAAGAAAATCAGATATCAATTTTGGTATGGTTACTGTTTCTTTTACTGATCGGAAGGCTCTGGAGTTATTTGTAGAGGATATACCCAGGGGCCAGGTTGCTGATTATCTTTTTGCCAGTGCTAATTTTCCTTTATTCCGTTCTGCAAAAATCGGGGATAAAATTTTTATGGATGGTGGGATTTATGATAGTCTGCCTATAGGAATGTTACTTGAAAAAGGTTATAAATCATTTATAACTATTCGGGTTGGTGGAATGGGCAGGAAAAGAAAAGTCAATCTGGAGGATTGTCATGTTATAAATATTGAAGCCAGGGAACCACTGGCAGGTCCTTTGAACTTTAGTGCGGAAAAAGCTAGAGAGAGTTTAAAATTAGGTTACTTTGATGCCTATAGGGTTATGAAGAATTTATCCGGTCAGTTTTACTATATAAAACTTGAACATGAAGAAAACTATTTTCTTGATTATTTTAGCCACCTTGATGCGGATATCATTGCAAAAGTAGCCCAGACCCTTAATTTAAAGGAAGATATTCCTCATCAAAGACTACTTTTTGAAAGAGTTCTACCAAAGTTAGTAGAGATATTAAAATTACCGGAAGATTGCAGCTATCAAGATATTGCTATTGCTCTGGCGGAAAAGATTGCTATGGAAGTTGGTGTAGAACGGTTTAGAATTTATTCTTTTACTGAACTGATTGATTGTATTATTGGTATGTATGGCAAACATAAAAAGAAGACTTCTACGGAAGAAAAAAGCTTGATTTCTCACTTTGGATTTCTTTCCCTCTTTACCGGAGGCAATGTCTTAAAAAAATTAGTACAAGACTTATTGGATGAAAAATTAATCAAGTTACTGAAAGATGAGCAAGAATCAAACAGGGAAGCGGAAAAGAAATAATTTTATGCTACCAACAAAAGATTCATATCAAAGAAAAATAAATATCGGAACATCCGGCTGGCACTACCAGCATTGGATAGGACCTTTTTATCCTGAAGATTTAGACAAAAATAAAATGTTAGATTATTATATTCATTGTTTTTGGACAGCAGAAATTAATAATTCATTTTATCGCTTACCCAGTGAAAAGGTTTTTCAAGATTGGGCAAAGAAAGTACCGGAAGAATTTATTTTTTCAGTCAAAGCAAGTAGATATATTACCCATATGAAAAAATTAAAAAATGCCACAGAAGCAGTGAATCGTTTTATGGAAGGTATAAAGCCAATCAGAAATCATCTGGGTCCTATTCTATTTCAATTACCACCTCACTGGAGATGCAATCTACAAAGGCTGAGCTTATTTTTAGAAAGTTTACCTGCGGGAAATAAGTATGTTTTTGAATTTCGAGATCACAGCTGGTGGAATGAAACTGTTTATGATTTGCTAAAGGATCACGGAGCAGCTTTTTGCATCTTTGAATTGGCCGGCGAATTATCACCCGTCCTTTCTACCAGTGATTTTATCTATATCCGCTTACATGGCCCAGATGATGCCTATCAGGGTTCTTATTCTGAAATGGTTTTAAAAGAATGGGCCGAAAAAATTGAACAATGGACTTCCCAGAGGAAAATTGTTTATTGTTATTTTGATAATGATCAAGCCGGTTTTGCAGTAAAGAATGCATTACTATTAAAGCAAATATTGAAAAATAATAATCTACTCAAAGAGAACAAATGATTAGAAGGAATATAATATTTTTATATAAGGAGGTGAATAAAATGGAGTTTGACACTTTATCCGGAAAGATAGCAACTGAACTAAAAAGTATTCCTTCGGTGTGGAATTCACAATCAGCAGTTTTGGAGCTTTCAGATGAATGCTATCCCTCATGGGAACAAAGTGAATGGATAGATTTTTATTTTCGTTATTTATGTGAAAAACACTTACCCAGGATAGTTCCTATGCATGAAAAAGTTTGTGGTACGACTTTTTTTGATGGCATAAAGGATTTTATTCCGGATTTCAAGTCAGAAAAGGAGGAATCATTAGAAAAAGATAACCAAGAATTAACCGGACATATGAAAGAATTTAATCTTGCTTACCGGAATTATCAACATTGGCGACAGATGGAATGGATAGAGAGTTATTTTAAATTTTTATGTGAAAAAAAACTTTCCGGCTTGTTACAGATACCAGGTCCTTGCTATCATCGGATGAATTTTAGTGGATTGCTTGAAATTCCCTGGATCTTCAAGACATATATTGAAAATTTTGGAAATCAAAAAATTATATTGGCAGATGCTGATATGATTAGCCAAGGCTTATCGGATTTTCAACAGATTGGTATTATTCTTGCCACCGGAATTGTTGAATATAAAGGTGAAAGAAAACCGGGGAAAAATGATGAAAATAAAATAAGTCAAAAACAACAGGATATGGAAGAATTACGCCAACATTCAATTTTCAACTTAAAGTATATTTATTTTCTCCCTTTTTCCTTAGATTCAGTAAAAAAATGCGAAACATTCCAACCCGAAGGACCTACAAAAGAACAATTACGGGAAAAAATAATATTAGATATCTCTGATACACAGAAAAAATATCAATTTGCAATTAAATTTTCCGAACAATAATTAAACAAAATCAAAATAACAAAAATAATTAGCAATATCTCAATACGGAAAGAGGGAACAAAGATGGGCGAACAAAGGAAAGTACTATTTTTGTGCACGGGTAATTCATGTAGAAGTCAGATGGCTGAAGGATTTTTAAAAAAATTGGGAAAAGATTCTTTTAAAGTGGTAAGTGCCGGTACCTATCCCAGTCAGGTACATACTTTGGCAATCAAGGTGATGAAGGAAAAAAATATTGACATCAGCAAACAAACATCAAAAAATGTAAATCAATTTTTAAATCAGCATTTTGATAATGTGATTACTTTATGTGACTCTGCCAGACAATCTTGCCCAATTTTTCCTGGTAAATATCAGCACTTTCACTGGGATCTTGAAGACCCTGCGGCAATCTCAGGTGATGAAGAGAGAAAATTAAAAAAATTCAGAGAAATCAGAGACCAGATAGAGGAAAATATTAAAAAATATATAAAGCAAAAGGATAGGGAATAGATTGCAGCCCTGATATTCTTCAGGGCTGCAAAGATTTTATCAGCCTTGGATGGAGGAAAGAAAAAATTATTTATGCTATGATTTATTTATCTCACTTATTATTAGTAACTTGCTAGACGGTATAATCAGGCGATAAGAATCGATCACAGTAAGAATGAGAAGTATAAATAGCAGCAAGTGGATTATGTCCGAACACGCGGTCTTTTACTGCAAAGACAGTTATCATTGCTTCACTGTATTTTATAAAGAGAGAATCATGCCCTACACATAACCCCAATATAATATTAAAATCAGTCTTTGCTGCGTTAAGTACTTTTGCCTGAGCAATTGGATTGCACATTGATTCATAACTTCTTCCCAGATTGATTTTTTGAGCATTATCTAATCCCAGAAAATCTTTCTCTATGCCCCCAGTTTTACAGATGACCGAAACAACTTCAAAATGATTATTTTCTAATATTTTAGTTAATATTTCTGCTTCTTTTACTAAACCTGAGCAAAAGGCTATACCAAGCCTTTTGTAATTCATCTTTTTAGAGAATTCCATAATTTCCTGAATCCTTGGTTTTGTGGGGTATTTATAATTAAGTTCTTTGTCACGATAAGCATAACACTCCGCTTCCTGAAGAGAAGCTATCCTGGCAAATTCTTTGATATTTTTATCTTTCAATTCATCCCTGGATTCCTGGATTGCTTTTGGATAGAGGTTGGTAGCACAAAATTTAGGATGATTTCCACCGGGCTGTTGGCATATTCTTTTTTCTTTTTTTATATGGCATTTGGCACACTGAGGTAGATTATTATTTGTATTCATTTATTTTTATTTCCTCCTTAGATTGTTATTATATCTAGAAAAATTATTATCTCAATTATTGTTTCTTTGGGAAAAGATGCATCCACAGTAATCCTGACGGTAAAGATGATATTTTTCAGAAAGTTGAATTGATCTCTGAAAACCCTTTTTTTTCTTAAAATCACTGTATAAATAGTTAAGCCGGTATATTGTGGCAATCTTATTTCCAATCTTATTGATTAGTTGGGCTTTTTTATAGGGACTAATGGTCAATGTGGTGGTGAAATAGGAGATTTTTAATTCACTAGCTTTTTGGGCTGTTTTTTCCAGACGTAGATAATAGCATTTTATGCAACGTTTTCCACCTTCTTTTTCTTTTTCCAGACCTTTCACTTCTTGAAAAAAAACACTTGGTTCATACGGGCTTTCTATGTAGTAAACCTTATTTTTTACCGGTAGCTGTTCAATAATTTTTTCCTGTTCATTTAATCTTCTATAATATTCGTCTTCTGGATGAATATTTGGATTATAAAAAAATACAGTGATAGAAAAGTATTGAGACAAATATTCCAATACATAACTACTACATGGAGCACAGCAGCTGTGAAGGAGGAGTTTTGGAACAGATTCGTTTTGTTTAATATGGTTAATTTCTTTATCCAGCCATTGCTGGTAATTAATTATCGATTGCTGTTCTTTGCTCATTATTTTCCTAACCAAATCATGTAAATCGCATAGACGGCACTAATAATGGCCCCGGGTATAGAAACTC
>CAZPII010000046.1:0-6329 GCA_964586485.1 uncultured Atribacterota bacterium
CTATTTCATTTGCCTGGATAATATATAGTTATCCAAGGCTCGTAACACGCATTAAATATGTCAGTGCGATAACTACTCTAGATGTTATTTTTGGCACTATTGCCATAATAACGGTTATTGAAGCCGTAAGAAGAGCTTTAGGATGGATCTTGGTATCGATCACTTCTGTATTTATTGGATATGTTTTTATCGGCCCTTACATACCTGGCATTTTAGGATTCAGAAGAATTCCTTTTGAGAAATTTATTGAACATACTTATTTACTTCCAGAGGGATTATTCAATATCATGACTGGTGTAAGTTCGACTTATCTATATACTTTCATTGCTTTTGGAACTTTTTTACAGGTTTCAGGAGTCGATAAATACTATATGGATATTTGCCTTGCTCTATCAGGAAAATCCCGGGGAGGACCGGCGAAGGTGGCTATTATAAGCAGTGCTTTAATGGGAACATTATCTGGAAGTACAATTTCCAATGTCGCTATTACCGGAAATCTAACAATTCCAATGATGAAAAATACTGGCTTTATTCCCAGAGATGCGGCTGCCATTGAAACTGCCGCCTCAACTGGAGGTGCTCTTACTCCTCCGATAATGGGAGCGGGAGTTTTTGTTATGGCTGCTATAACTGGGATACCTTTAGTGAAAATAATAACTTATTCAATTATACCGGCTATTATGTATTTTATATCAATTTATTTTTTTGTTGAGTTAGTTGCTATTAAGCGTGACCTGAAGGGCTTAACTCCTGATAAAATTCCTAATTTAAAAAAAGCGTTGCTGAAAAGCATTCATCTTTTTATTCCTTTGTTGGTTTTGATTTATTTTCTGGTAATCGGATATACTCCCTTTTGGGCAAGCTCCATATGTACTATAATGCTGGTTTTGCTAAGCTATGTTCGTGCAAATACGAGGATAGACTTATCTAAATTTATAAAAGGTTTACGGGAGAGCTGTGAAAATATGATGGTTATATCAGCAGTTGCTGCTTGTGCAGCGATCATTATGGGTGTTATTACGATTACAGGAATTTCCATGAAGATTACTTCAATTCTGATTGCTTTGTCTCAAGGACATGTGCTGTTATTATTATTATTATTAACCTTTATGGCTTATATTCTCGGTATGGGCATGCCGGTTACCTTATCTTATATTTTAGTTGCCATGCTTGGAGCATCAGCTTTGGTAAAGATGGGAGTACCTTTGCTTAATTCACATCTTTTTTTATTTTGGGTCAGTCAAGTTGCAACGATTTCTCCCCCGGTCTGTATGACGGCTTTTGTGGCAGCTGAAATTGCCAAGGAAAGAGATTATATGAGTGTAGGATTTACCACACTTAATGTAGCCAAAGCAATATACCTTGTTCCCTTAATTATTATATATACTAACATTATCCATGATAATCTGTTTTATCCATTTTTAATCCTTATACGTTATATTCCGTTAGTCTTAGCAATAAATATATTTACTGCTAATTTCTTTATCAGGAAATTAAAAATTTTTGACGGATTATTAATAGCTATTTCAATAGTAGTTCTATTTTTTGCTATGTTTGGTCAAAATATTTTGATTAATTGGATATTAGCTTTAGTTGGAACCATATTAATTATTTGGGCTTATTTTATCCAAAAAAAGAGTTTAGTTCAAAATGTTACAGCTATTTAGATTATTTTAATGATTAATGAAAGGGGAAGCTTATTTTGAGAATATCAAAACATCCAATTTTGGGAATATCTCAAAAAAGAAAGAAGGTCACTATAGAAGTTGACGGACAGAAAATTGAAGCATTAGAAGGTGAACCCATAGCATCTGCCCTTTGGAATGTAGGCATCAGAGATTTTCGGTATACCAGGAAAAAGAAAGAGCCCAGAGGGTTTTTTTGTGGCATCGGTTTGTGCACGGATTGCAAAATGATAGTTAATGGAGTCCCCAATGTCAGGACATGTATCACCCTGGTGCAGGATGGAATGAAAATCCAAAGACAAAAAGATTAGCGAGGGTATATAAAATGATAGAAACAGAAATTGCAGTAGTAGGTGCTGGTCCAGCTGGTTTAACTGCAGCTTGTGAAGCTGCTCAGGTTGGAAGCAGAGTAGTTGTCTTTGATGAGAATAATCAGCCGGGGGGACAGCTGGTAAAACAGATACATAAATTTTTTGGTGCAAAAGAGCATTTAGCCGGTACCAGAGGAATTGATATTGGAGAAGAATTAAGAAAAAAAGCCCAATCGTTGGGGGTTGATATTCGTTTGGGAACTGCTGTTTGGGGCTATTTTGAAGGCCAGCTGGCTGTTGTCTCTAATAATCAGGTTGATCTAGTGAAAGCTAAAAAAATTATCGTAGCTACCGGTGCTTCTGAAAACGTTTTATCCTTTCCCGGGTGGACCTTACCTGGGGTAATGGGAGCTGGCGGTGCCCAGACTATGATGAATCTTCATCGGGTACTTCCAGGTAAAAAAGTGTTAATGATAGGTGCTGGGAATGTCGGTCTAATAGTATCTTACCAGATGTTACAGGCTGGAGCAGAAGTAGTGGCAGTAGTAGAAGCAATGCCTAAGGTCGGTGGGTACAAAGTACATGCTGATAAAATCCTAAGAAATGGTATTCCCATTCTAACCAGTCATACCGTAAAAGAAGCGTTGGGCAAAGATAGAGTGGAGAAGGCAATAATTGCTCAGGTAAATAGTGATTTCGCAGCTATCCCTGGAACAGAAAGAGAACTGGAAGTCGACACTATCTGTCTGGCAGTCGGCCTTACACCTTTGACTGAACTTATGTGGCTAATAGGTTGTGAAATGAAGTACCAGGCGGATTTAGGTGGCTATGTTCCATTGCATGACCAGAATATGGAAACTTCAGTTCCTGGTATCTATGTTGCCGGCGATTCAGCAGGAATTGAAGAGGCAAGTATTGCTATGGAGGAAGGGAAGATTGCCGGTATCGCAGCAGCTGAATCTTTAGGATACATTAAAGCAGATAAGGCAGCATTTATGAAAGATAAGGCAAAAAATTCTCTTTTACAGTTAAGACTGAATCCAACTTATACTACGCCTCGATCTAAAGATAGCATTCAGAAGGATTTTCTGGATAGATCTGGTGCGATTCCAGTGATAGATTGTACTGAGTGTATCCCCTGTAATCCCTGTGAGACCGCTTGTCCCTTTGGCTGCATAAAGATAGGGGATAACATAACTGATTTACCTTCTCTAAATTTGGAAAAATGTACTGGTTGTGGGCAATGTGTACTAGCCTGTCCAGGTTTGGCTATTTTTCTCTTAGACCGGAATTATTCCAGGAAGGAAGCAGCCATTACGATTCCTCATGAACTTTTTCCACTTCCGGTAAAGGGTGAAAAAGTGCTTGTTCTTGATCGTAATGGAATTGAAATCTGTGAGGGAGATATTGTTAATGTTCGATTGACTAAAAAAGGTGACCGCACTGCTTTAGTAACAGTAGCGGTTCCTAAAGAGTATGCTGAAAAAGTTCGCAATATAAAACGAATCAGTCTTCATTCTGATAAGGAGGAGGGAAACAGGTGAATCACTCAGAGGAAAAACAAGAGAAATTAGTTTGCCGTTGTGAAGAGGTAACAGAAGAAGATGTACGCCAGGCTATTAGAGATGGAGCCAAAACTTTAAGAGAAATCAAAATGATTACCAGAGCTGGTATGGGCTTATGCCAGGGAAGAACATGCAGCAGAATTATCTCTCGCATCCTGGCAGAAGAGATAAAGTGTTCGATGGATATGGTGAATCCAGCCGGTTATCGGCCTCCATTGAGGCCTATTTCTATTAGTGCTATTACCAGTGCTAAAAATAAGGCTGGGATTAAATTGAAATCCAGGTTCAGTTCAGCTTACAGTGATGAAGCGTAATTGATTTAAAATGAATTGAAATTTACAATCTGGGGAAAATAATGAGGAATAAGGCAGAAATAATTGTTATAGGTGGAGGGATTATTGGTAGTGCAATAACATTTTTTCTTGCCAATGAAGGATTAAATGTAGTTTTGGTCGAAAAGGATGGTTTTTGTGCAGGCTCAAGTAGTGCAACTCATTGTCAAATAGGAATGCATAACCGCTTTCCCGGCTGGGAACTAGATCTTAGCTCAAAAAGCATTGAAATATTAAGAAATTTAGCTTATAGATATTCTTTTGAGTATGATGAAACTGGCAGCTTAATGTTAATTGATAATCCATCAAAGGTTGAATGGATGGAAAATAGACGAAAGAAACAACTTTCAGCTGGAATTAAGTCATCTTTTTTAACAAGAGAAGACCTGAATAGGAGAGAACCATTTTTGAGTCAGAACGTTATCTCAGCCATATTTTATCCTCAGAGTATCCGGATAAATTCTATGCTTTTATGCCATGCTTTGCTTTCAGCCGCTCAGGAAAATGGTGCTGAGATTAACCTGCATACTTCAGTAGAGGATATCATTGTGAAGAATGGAAAAATACGAAAAGTTAAAACATCAAAGGGTGATATTTTTACAGATTGGGTAATTAATGCCGCGGGAGCCTGGTCAGCAAGGATTAGCAAGTTAGCAGGAATTAACCTTCCTCTTAAAATTAATAAAGGAAATATAATAATCTCTGAACCAATTCCCAAATTAGGAATAAAATATAAAGGTGAAGTAATTTTGAAAGACAAGCAGGGAAATCCGATTTGGACAAGTAAAAAGATCTCTGAACTTGAGAAAAAATACTCTGTGAGGTTTATTATTAGTCAGACTATTTACGGTAATTGCCTGATTGGAAGAAGTGGGGAAGATGCCAATAATTTATTAGATCGCCATACTAATTTTTTAGCGATTAAAGCAATATTATCAAGGGCTATTAACTATATGCCAATATTAAAAGATGTTAAGTTCATTAGAACATTTGTTGGTTTTCGTCCATACAGTAATGACGAAAAGCCAATACTAGGACCTTCTCAAAGTGTTAATGGATTCATATTTGCTTGCGGTCATGGTGATAAAGGGATTGGATGGATGTCAACTGCTAAATTACTCGTTGATTATTTTCTTGGGAGAACATCGTTTATATCTATAAAACCTTTTTTGTTTGAGAGAATGGGATAGAAGAATACCATAAAGCTAGGAAAATATAAAAATTTAAAAGATTATTCTGATTTAAGACCGGAAGGGTAAAAAGGAAGGAGTAGATTATTGCTTGCCAATATCAAAAATTCAAATAAAGCCGAAATATGTATAATAGGCGCTGGTATTCACGGGGTGTGCACAGGGTACTTCCTGGCAAGAAGAGGTTATAAAGTATTAATAATTGATAGAGGCTACATTGCCCAAAGAGCTTCGGGAGTTAATCCCGGTACCATTTCAGTGCAAAATAAACACCCTGATGCATTACTTCTTTTAGCAAAAAAATCTGTTGATGTGTGGAATTATTTTGGGGAGATGGATAAAGAAATAGAATATAGAAGGTGTGGAGGATTTCGCATAGCTGAAACAGAGGAAGAAGCCCTGAAGCTAAAAAATGATATAAAAAATCAAAAAAAATCAGGATTAAAGGTAGAATATGTTGAAAGAAAAGATTTGATTAGAGAGGCTCCTTACCTCTCACATAAATTGTTTGCCGCGAATTATTGTACTCTTGATGGTTATGCCAAGGCTGATAGTGCTGTAAAAAGGATTGCTAAGATTGCCCAAAAAGAAGGAGTTCAATTTGCTTTGCATGAGGAGGTTACCGGGATAAAGTTAAACAAGAATACCGTATGTATTGAAACAAAAAATAGAGTTTATGAAGCAGAAAAATTATTAATTGCTTCCGGAGTATGGTCTCCCAAGATCTGTAGCTGGTTAGGAGTAGATCTACCTGTTAATATTGATATAAACCATGTCATGGTTTCGGCACCTGAAAGATCTATTATAAAACATGTCATAACCCATGCAAAAGGGTATTTAACAGTTAAACAACCTGAGATTGGAACTGTCCTTATAGGGGGAGGTTGGCAAGGAGATGGGGATTTGTCTCAGGACAAAAAAATTCTTTCAATCTCTAGTATTATCGGAAATATTGAATCTGCCTACAGGGCACTACCTCCGATCCGTGAATTTTTAATTAACCGAATATGGTTAGAATTTAATGCTAATTCAAAAGATAAACTGCCTGTTTTAGGTAAATTACCGGGTTTTGATAATATTTATATTAATGCTTTTACTTCCGGGGGTTTTACTTTGGGTCCATACTTGGGAAGCTTAACTGCAGAACTGATAGATAAAGGTAAAACATCCGAAGATATTAGTCATTTGAATCCAGCCAGATTTATTAAATAGATTCCAGGATGTTTTTAATTATTTGGAAAAGAAA
>CAZPII010000046.1:6429-10295 GCA_964586485.1 uncultured Atribacterota bacterium
AGGAGGACTCTAATGGAAATCAAAATAAAAGATCAAGATCTAAGAAAATTTTGTGAGGGAATTTGTTTAAAATTAGGGCTATCTAAAGAACATACACATGATCTGGTAGATTCTCTAGTATTTGCCAATTTAAGAGGAATTGATTCACATGGAATCATGAGACTTACTTCTTATATCAAAAGAATAAACGAAGGAGGATGTAAAACTAATCCCAAGATAAATGTTATAAAAGAAGAACCCTCAATAGCTTTAATTGATGGTGACAGTGGACTTGGACAGGTGGTAGGAATGCAAGCAGTAAAATTTGCCATTAATAAAGCAAAAAATCAAGGGATTTCCATAGTAGGTGCTAACAACAGTTCACATTATGGTGCAGCTTCTTATTATTCGATTAAAATGACAGAAGCAAATATGATTGGATTTTCCATGACAAACGGTGAACCTGTAATGACAGCTTGGGGTGGAAAGAAATGTCTTATTGGGAATCACCCTATTTCCATTGCAGCTCCCCATTTACCTGGGAAACCAGTGGTATTAGATATAGCGACAAGTAAGGTATCAGGGGGTAAGGTTAGGTTAGCTGCAAAGAATGAGCAAAAAATACCGGAAGATTGGATTATTGATAGGAATGGCAAAAAAACTGATGATCCAAATGAATTATCCGGGGGAGGAGCCTTGCTTCCTTTTGGAGAATATAAAGGGTATGGATTAGCGGTCATGATAGAAATACTGACAAGTATTTTAATGAATGCAGGTATATTGCATCATGCTAAATCCGGGATGAAAGTTTTTGATGCTCCAACCGATATTGGGCATTGTTTTATGGCAGTGAATATTGAAAGCTTTATCTCTTTGGAAGATTTTAGAAAAAAAGTAGACTGGATGGTAAGTGAAATTAAAAATTCTCCTACTGCGGAAGGTTTTCGAGAAATATTTGTTCCCGGAGAAATTGAACACAGAGTTGAAGAAGAAAGAAAAAGAGTGGGAATACCTGTATCAGAACAAGTTTTAGAAGATTTGCAAAAATTATCTAAAGACTTTCAAGTACCTTTATATTTTTAGTAATAATCTTTTCAAACCAAAGTTTTTATTAAGATAAAAAATGAATCACAATATTAAGAATATAAAGGAGAAAGGAATTTTAAAATGAAAAAAGATGAATATAATGTATTGATATATTACCATAAGCCAGAGTATGTTGATCAATATAAAAAATTAATTGAAGAACAGAGAGAGGACTTGAAATTGTTTACTTGTAAAACTAGCGAAGATATTAATAAATATATTGAAAATGCAGACATACTTTTCGCAGGATCAACTTTTCCTGTTCAGTTTCTAAAAGAGGCAAAGAGGTTAAAATGGATTCAATCAATGAGTGCTGGGGTAGAAAATTTTACTAGTTCGGGATCGATGAGTGCTGATGTAATTCTGACTAAGATAAAAGGAGTCTTCGGACCAATTATGTCAGAATATGTTATCGGACATATTTTTACGATTACCCAAAATATAAAAAGAATTTATCAGTCCCAAAAAGAAAAGAAATGGGATCCCTTTGTTGTCGATTCAATTAGAGATAAAATTGTTGGAATTATGGGGGTGGGGTCTGTAGGTGCCTATATTGCCCATAAGCTTAATAAATTGGGAATGCAGGTGATTTCAATTGATGAGCAAGAAAAAAAGCTTCCTTATATTGAGGAAGAATACCTAATAGATGATTTGCACGAGTTTCTTACGATACCTGATTTTTTAATTGTCACTTTGCCTCTTACTTCCAAAACAAAAAATATAATAGGTGACAGAGAGTTTAATCTTGTAAAAAAAGAAGCTTATATCTTTAATATTTCGCGAAGTGGATTGATAAACCGTGATGATTTAATCAGAGCATTAAAAGAGCATAAAATTGCCGGTGCTGTTTTGGATGTGTTTGATCAAGAGCCATTACCTAAAGAGGATGAACTCTGGTCTTTAGGTAATGTAACTATTACTCCTCATATATCAGGACCTAGTCTTCCCAAAGATATAGCAAAAGTATTCCTTGAAAATATGAAGCGCTTTGAGAGCAACAAAAAACTCAAAGGAATTGTTGATCTAGAAAAACAATATTAATGTAAATATTTAATTAATTACTTAAGAGAGGTAAAAAAATGAATCAGCATTTTGAAAAAATTCAATTGGAAAGTCCGAAAATAGCAAATATATTGAGTACAAGCAAGACCTTGGAGGATGCAAGGGAAAGCCTATTTCAATATCTTAAAGATTTAGAATGGGAATACCGTAAAGGCATAAAAACATCTTATAAATTGCAGTATTCAGCAGCACTAGAATCTATAAAAGTTTTAATGAACTATATTTCTCCTTGGAATGAGAAGATTTGTGGATTTAGTACATTGGAAATATTATGGGAATTATCCAGAGATAAAAAATCTGAAGAATTAAATGTAACACCTGATTATATTGAAGAAATTACTCATCTTTTAAGGTCTGTGGAGGGAAAAGCTGAAGTAGCCAAAGGTTGGCTTATGCCAATATTAGAGAAGGAAAATATCGAAGTAGCTGACTTTAATAAAGCAAAAGGGACAAATTCTGGTAAATTAAGATCTGATTATCTGGACCAATTGTACAACAAAATTAAAACCTACATTGATCGTTATCCTTCTGGGCTTGACGAAGATGTTATCAAAGAAAGAAAAGAAAATGTGAAAAATATTCTAAAATATTACAATGCCACGATTGAAGACTGGGATGATTACAAATGGCAGTTAGACCATGTATTCAAAGATGAAAAAGGTTTGGATGATTTAGTAAAATTGATTCCGTTAACTGAAAGCGATATTAAGTCGATTAAAATTGCACTAGATAATAAAATACCTTTTGGCATTACTCCTTATTCTTTATCTTTGTTTGATTTCAAAAGAGATGATAGAAAAAAAGATTTCCAGGTACGCGCACAAGTATTACCTCCATACAGCTATGTTGATTTAATGAAAAAACATAGAGAAGATAGAAGGTATTATTTTGATTTCATGGGCGAAGCAGATACTTCACCACAGAAATTAGTTACCAGAAGATATCCGATGATATCAATACTGAAACCAGTAGATACTTGTCCGCAAATATGTGTGTACTGCCAAAGAAATTGGGAAATAACTGAACCATTAATACCGGAGGCAGAATGCAGTAAGAGCGATTTAGATGAAGCAATAGAGTGGTACCGGAATCACCCGGCAATCATTGATATCTTAATTACCGGAGGGGATCCGTTTTTATTAAGCCATGATTTAATTAAGTATATCATGGATAAACTGTCTTCTTTGAAGCATATTGTTAATATTAGGTGGGCAAGCCGAATGCCAATTACCCTACCTATGAGAATAACTGATAAATTGGTAAATATGCTGGGTAGTTATGTAGAACCAGGAAAGAGAAATGTTAGTATTGCTATACATATTGAAAGTGCATCAGAAATAACACCAGAATTAGCCAATGCAGTAATGAAATTTAGAAAACAGGGGATGCATGTAAATAATCAAATGGTTTTTGCGCCTTATATTAGTCGAAGATTTCAGAATGTATTAGCAAGAATTGAGATGAGAAAAATAGGAGTACATCCTTACTATACTTTTTATCCCAAGGGGAAAAAAGAGCATCTGGATTATCTTGTTCCCCTTGCCCGACTATTACAGGAACGAAAAGAGGAAGCCAGATTATTACCGGGATTATTTAGAGGAGATGAGCCTGTTTTTAATGTACCTCGTTTAGGTAAAGCCCATGCAAGGGCATGGCAAGATAGAGAATTGATAGGTTTAGACAAAGATGGACAGCGGATTTATTTGTGGCATCCCTGGGAAAAGGGAATTACTCCTGTT
>CAZPII010000047.1:0-10198 GCA_964586485.1 uncultured Atribacterota bacterium
TTAGAATAGATTCCTTATCCAAAATAATCGATCCCAAAGTCGCTTGTTCAGCGCTAATGTTTTGCGGGGCGTTTCGAGTTAGCTCCATTTTTTTCTCCCTATTCCTATCCTAATTACATTAAAATATTAAAGGTAATAGATTTTCCTATTGTTTTTCTGTTTTCTCTAATTTCTCATTAGTAGAGTTGTTTTCTTTTTTCTCTTCCTTTTCTGCTTCTTCTGGTACTATTTTTATGTTTAAGGTAGCAGTAACCTCTTTATGCAAACGCACACTTACCTGGTAACCACCTATCTTTTTTAGTGGATCATTGTGTTCGATCTTCTTGCGGTCAATTTCTATCTGGTGATTCGCAGCCAATGATTCAGCAATATCCTTGTGTGTTACCGATCCAAATAGCTTTCCATCCTTGCCAGCTTTGACCTGAAAAGTCAGGGTAATTTGATTTATTTTTTCAGCTAATTGCTGTGCTTCTACTATCTCCCGGTTTCGTTTTTCCCATTCTTTTTTCTTGAGATGTTCAATTGATTTTAAATTTCCACTAGAATACTCGATGGCTAATCCTCTTGGAAATAGGTAATTACGTGCATATCCCCTGTTGACTTCAACAACATCCCCGACATATCCCATATTATCGACATTTTCTTTTAGTATAACCTTCATGGTTTTTACCTCCGTTTAAATAAATGCTCTGCTCAAATTCTATCTCATTTTATTTTTTTTAATATTGTTGCCAGAAAAATAATTTAACTAGCCCTCCTCTTGACGAAATAACAATTTTCTAAAATCAAACCAGACATCCATTATGCCAATCCAGGTGATGATTAAAGAAAGTACAGGCTGTACAAAAATAATAATATAAATAAACCAGCAAAAAATGGGTTTTACTTTATAATGGTGCAAAACAAAAGATACCACCGCTAATCCTGTAATTAGAAATATGATGGAGAACAATAGCTGAATATTCACACCAATTCTTTCCAATACTGATAATTCATATCTCGTATTTATTATTAGGATAATCAATCCAAACAAGTAACTCCAAAAAAAAGATCGACTTGCCCGCCATTGATAAAAGGGTATAAAAGATGCCAGTTTATACCCAAACCTCCGGAGAATCTTTCCGGCAACCCAGTAATTAATCAGAGTATCAAACACTGAAGCAATGACAAGCATAGCCGGGAAGGCTATTCGGATTAGCTCCAATGATTGTAATAGAGAATCTTTAAAACTCTCTATCTGTTCAGCGCTTAAACCCATATTTCTATAAAAAGACAGACTCTGGTTAATACTCTGATTTATCTGATCCAGACTTAGTAATAATGGATTAATATCCATCAACCATAAACCGATTAACATTAAAATTATCTTAGACACAAATGAAGTTATGCTACCAACAAGAAGAATCTCTAGCAAAGATAACTTTTGTTTAATAGCTACACCCAATGCGATTCCCAGTGTTCCGAAACCCAGGATGGCAATCAGTCCCTGGAATGGTCCTGCTAATAGGCTAACCAGTAAAAAAGCTATTACCAAAGAAAGAAAGGCTACTTTTATATTATGCCGTAAACATAAAATAATAATAGGTAAAGGACACAGAAAACTAACCAGCGTTCCAAATAAAGGGATATACAGACTGGCTAAAAATAATATTGCTGTAATCGCTGAAAGAAAAGCACCTTCAACAATCGATTTGGTCGGAATGCGTTCTTTCAAAGATTAACCCCTTCTATCTTACCCACAATTATATTTTTCATAACTCCCAGGACATTTATTCTTGATTTCTCATTACAGTTCATGGATTGATTTTCTTTTTTATAAGTCATGGTACCGGGATTCATAATATCTAACGATTTACATAAGGTAATAAGGCAACTTCTCTTGCTCTCTTGATAGCAATAGCTAAAGACCTCTGATGTTTAGCACAATTACCTGTTACCCTGCGGGGTAAAATTTTCCCTTGATCGCTGATAAATCGATGTAATAATTCAATATCCTTATAATCTGCTACTTTTTTTTCGGCACAAAAATAACAGACTCTTCTTCTTCCGCGTGATCCTCTAAAGAAATTTCTTCTCGCCATTCATTATTTCCTTCCTATATCAATATAAAATCAAATTATTCTTTTGTTTGCCAATTATTCCTGTTCTTTTTTAGCTAAAACTTTTTCCTGACCAAGAACAATCAAATATCTAATAATTTTCTCTTCAAATTTAATACTTCTCTCGATGTTAGCAATATACTTGGGTTCCAGCTCAAAATCAATAATAGTATATATTGCTTCTTGATAACCTTTGATTTCGTAAGTCAATGTTCTTTTTCCCCATTGATTTACTTTAACGATTTTCCCGTGATTGGTCGTGATGGTTTGTTGGATTTTTTCAATTAAAGAAGTTTTCTCATCTTCTGGAAGATTGGGATCTAGCAAGATCATTATTTCATAATTACGCATTGGTTCACCTCCTTCTGGTCTTAATAGCCCTCCCCAAAGGGTAGAGCAAGGAAAAATGCCTTTTAATTATAGCACTGAGTTTTTCATATATCAAGGAAAGTTTTCTAAAAGTTCTTAATATCAATCTCTTTTAATAATTTGTCTTATTCTTCTTTCAATTTTTATCCTTGAGACCAGCACTTTATGGCCACAACAGAGACATTTTAATCCAATATCAATACCTGTTCTAGTAACTTCCCAATGATAGCCCCCACATGGGTGTTTCTTTTTCAATTTAACAATATCCCCAATCCTTAAATCCAATGGCATATAGGACTCCTATTATTTCTAAACTTCCAGCTTTTTAGTTAAACTGCTTTGATCTATTTTTAAATCATTGGGATAAAAAACAACCAAGTTTATTCTTCTACTTAGAAATATTTTTTGTGCCATTTTTTTAATATCTTCAGGCTGGACCTTCTCAATCTTTTCTATCAATTCCCGATATTGATATTCTTTCTTATATAACAATAAATAACTTCCCAGTCGAAAAGCATGACTCAGTGTATTTTCAAGGCTTAGCAAAATCCCACCCTTGTACATTTCTTTGGCTTTTTGAAGTTCTTTTGTACCGACAAGATCATTTTTTAATTTTCTTAACTCTTGTAATATCATTTCAATACTTTTATTCAACTTCTCAGGATCGATCCCGGCATAAATATTAAAAGAACCTGTATCATTGAAATATTGAATATAAGAATGGATATCATACGATAACCCTTCTTTGACGCGTATTTTTTGAAATAATCTTGAACTAAGCCCTGCTCCCAGGATGATATTAAGCAAATCCATTGTAACCTTATCGGGGTGAAATCTGGAAATAGCCTCAAATCCAAAACATAAGTGGGTCTGATTAACCCTTTTTGGAATTAACTTCAATTTTGGGGTCAGTTGTTCTTTAAAGTTAATTTTCGATATCCTTCTCGGCTTGATGGAAGCTTTGGGAGCAAAAGGTGAATTTTCAATTACTTCAAAGATTTTTTTTATTGATATATTGCCGGTAATACTAATTACCATATTATCCGGTTGGTACATATTATGAAAGTAGTCCAATATTAGTTTGCGGTTAAAATTTTTTATCGTTTCTTTTTCTCCTAGAACATTCTGACCAAGAACAGAACTTTTCCATAACAATTGGTTTATTAGAAAACCAATCCAATCCTCGGGAATATCCTGATATTTATTAATTTCCTCAATAATAACCGTTTTTTCCTGCTCTATATCCTCTTCTCTAAAAAAAGAATGGTTTAATACGTCAGACATGACTTCAAAAGCACTGGGGAAATTTTTATGGAGCGCCTTGCTGTAAAGAAAAGTACATTCCTCTGAAGTAGATGCATTGATTTCTCCTCCTAATTCTTCAATACATTGAGAAATTTCCAGGGTATTTTTTCTCTTTTCGGTTCCCTTAAAAAGCATGTGTTCAATAAAATGAGAAATTCCTTGCTGTTGTTTGTTTTCATATATTGAGCCAGCTTTAATCCCTATTACTGTAGATACTGAACGCATGTTAGGCATAGAACAGCTAATAACCTTTAGTCCATTTTTCATCCTGATTAAATCAATTTTACTCATTATTTGCGCTTACTTTCTCCTTATTTCTTGTTATTTGTTATTCCGGTCGTTTAACCACAAATACTTCTTCCAGTTTGTTAAAATCAACTTCCGGCTTGATTAATATTCTCTGAAAAAGATCGTGCTTTTCTTTTTTTATAGCCACAACACGACCAATTCGAATTCCTTTTGGTATTGTACTGCCCATACCAGAGGTAACAACAATATCATTCATCTTGATATCTGCATCATGGGCTATATAATCAAGATAACAGTAGGCACCCTCGGCACCTCCTTTTATAACACCTATTTCTCGAGAACGCTGGACAATTGCTCCAACCGAACATCCCTGATCCAGTAACAAAAGAACCTGAGAGGTATTCTGCTCCGCTTGAATAACCTTCCCCACAAGACCATTATAAGTTGCTACACCCATATCAATTTTAACCTGGTCATCACTGCCCCTGTCTATGATTAAACTATGGAACCAATTACTCGGCTCCCGGCCGATGACCTGAGCTCCAATCATATCATAGGAATAGTATTCTTTAAATTGAACCATTTTAATTAATCGGTCATGTGCTTCCATTTTTTCTTTCATAACCGCATTTTCTTGAACAAGTATTTTGTTTTCATCATATAATTGTTCATTTTCCAATCGGACTTTCTCAATATCTCTAATTACCTGAAAATATTGAACAACAAGATTAACTGATTGATCTATAAAATTATTAATGGGCTTGAATAATATCATTCCTGTATCTTCGGCCAATCCCAGAAAACCTTTGCCATGATAATCTACAGTGATAATCAAAGCAGATAAAAATACAAGGCATAAAAATATGACAAATGTTCTTTTTTCCCTGGAAAATCTATACAATTAACATACACTCCGTTATTGTTTATCTATATACTTTTCAGATGTACTTTTTATATTTCTTATATTTCTTCCGACTATCTGCTTTTTGAAGTTCTAAGTAAAACCCGATGATATTGCTGGAAATTTTCCAAAGCCATTCCCGTTCCTTTTACAACACAATATAGAGGTTCTTTTGATATAAAAACTGGGATTTCAATTTGCTCCTGAAGAACTTCATTCAAACCGGCAAGCAGTGCACCGCCTCCGGTCATAATTAATCCCTTGTTTATGATATCCGAGACAAGTTCGGGAGGTGTTTGCTCCAAAGCAATTTTCACGGTATTGGCAATTACTTTTACCGAATCAGAAATTGCTTCCTTTAATTCATTTTTATTTAAATTAATTCGTATTGGCAAACCGCTTAGTCGATCTCTCCCTTTTACTTCAAAATGATCTCCTTCATTTTTCCTGTTTTTATCAGAAAGTGCAATTTTTAAAGATTCGGCAGTTAAATCACCAATAAACAAACTATGTTTATCTTTTATATATCTGGCAATTTGTTCATTTAAGTAATCACCTGCCACTTTGGATATCTCATTAACTACAATACCACCAAGAGAAATAACTGCGACTTCGGTTGTACCACCCCCGATATCAATAATCAAATTACCCATGGGTTCAAAGATAGGTATCCCTGCTCCTATGGCAGCTGCTACCGGTTCTTCTATTAGAAAAACATGTCGTGAACCACATTCATAGGCAACTTCAGATACTGCTCTTTTTTCTACTTCGGTAACGCCGGAAGGAACACAGATAGTAATAGAGGGTTTAATAAATTGATATCTGGTAAAAATCTTTTTAATAAAATAACGTAACATTTCTGCGGTTACTTCAAAATTGGCAATTACACCATGTTGCAAGGGGCGAACAGTATAGACACCCCGGGGTGTTCTTCCAATCATAGCCCTTGCATCTATTCCTACTTTTATAATTCGATGATCTTTTTTATCATAAGCTACCACAGAGGGTTCTTCTAATATAATACCTCTTCCCTTGACATAGATTAATGTTGTTGCGGTACCCAAATCAATTCCAATATTTCGGGAAAAGGAGGAGAAAAAAGGAAACTTGAACATGTATTGAACTCCTTTGTCATAAAATTACAGTAATATCGCACCCGCAAAGCGGGCGGTTTTAAGAACCCCCTAAAAGGGGGTGAATATTTCCAAGTAACCATTACCATCTTCTTAAAAGGTGATTTCTCATGGTTAAATAAAAATACCAGAACCTGGCTGCACCTGATTATATTTTATGTTATTATAAGAAAATAATTTTATCCGGCAGTCTCCCGTAATTATATAATAGAATTTTGCTTTTTAGCAATCGAACATTGTTAATTTTAACATAATTAATTACCTTATTTCCAAAAAGCGGAACGATAAAAATTATATTATCTAAAATAGAACTTTATCGAAAGTATTTTAACTCTGGTAAAATTCAACTTAATCGATTTATTTTTTCATAGGGAGAGATAGTTTATGAATCAATTAGTTTTAACCATCTTCATCATCAGCATTGTCTATTTTTTTATTTTTACCAATCGACGTATCCGAACATCTTCCGCTTTTTTGGGAGGAATTGTCGTAATCCTCATAGGTCTAATATCCTTTCAAAGAGCTGTCAGCTATATTGATTTTAATAAATTGGGTATCATTATAGGAGTAATGATTTTTACCACCATTGCAAAAGACAGTGGAATATTTCAATTTTTAGCTATTAAGGTAATGCGGTACAGTCGCGGGAATCCCTGGCTATTACTTATTCTTTTATCCTTATTAACCGGAACACTGTCATCTTTCTTTGACGAAATTACCACAGTTTTGTTTATGGCTAACATAACTATAGCTATAACCTCTATTCTAGGAATTTCTGCTATACCTTTTTTAATCTCAGAAATTGTTTTCGCTAATATCGGTGGAATGGCTACCTATTTGGGAACACCAACCAATATCATGATTGGCTCTGCTGCTAATTTTACTTTTTTTGATTTTATTTATCATACCACCCCTGTTGCTATTGTTTTAACTATTGTAAACATATACTATTTTAAAATGGTTTTTGCCCAAAAACTATTAGGAAAGGAAATTTCGCAAGATGTAATCTCACGTTTGGATAAAATCAAAGAAAGTGAATGTATCACCGACCATGTCCTCTTTAAAAAAGTTATTATTATGATATTCATTGGTATTGTTCTGGTATTCTTCTCCCATGGACTTGAAATTGACCTGGCAGTAATAATCCTTTTCCTGGCTATTTTGTTACTTTTTATTTCTCCAGGTAAAACTGCTCATTCAATCTATTCGCAAATTGACTGGGGAATTATATTTTTCCTGATTGGATTAAATATCCTTACCGGAACAATGGAAGAACATGGAATAATAGATGTTTTAACTCAGAAAATTCTACTATTAACCAGGGCAAGCTTCGAACATCTCGACTTTCTATTTTTAGTATCAACGACTTTTCTCTCTTCATTCTTGGATAATATACCCATTGTAAATTTAGCTATCCCTGTCATCGAACATATTGTGCAAGAATTTCCTTCTACCGCTCCTGTTATTTGGATAACCATTGCCCTGGGGTCAAACATCGGAGCAAACGGAACACTTGTCGGAACAGCCTCAAATTTAATCGTAGCTGATATTGCTGAGAATAACAATCAGCCAATCTACTTTTGGTATTTCTTCAAAATCGCTTTTCCTTTAGTTATTATTAATTTAGTTGTTGCTTCTATCTATTTTTATTTTAGATATCTGATTTAATTAGAGGTCAGGCAAAGATGGCTTTTGAAAAAAACACTGAACTCACTCAAAGACTTACCACGCAACATTTTACTGGCAAACCCATTGAACGCAATCGCAGCAGAGCTACGGAGAACTTAATCCTGAGAGATTAAAAATCAATGGTAACGTTTTACTTCAAACCTGGACAATTGAACCTTTTCCTCCGGATAGATACCTGCCTTCCGTCTGGCGATATCAAGCTGATCTTTCGCTGTATCGACACCTTCTAAATTTGGTAGCAATAACCCCTTTTTAAACCCGCTATTAACGATAACACCATATTTTTGGGGATCGAGCTGGGAAACATCTTTGACTTCTTCCGGAGGAGAGAGGATATCCACAGAAATATCTAGCTTCTCTACTTCGTCAATATTTACCGGGGTAAAACGAGGATCCCGGGTAGCTGCACTTACGGCATTCTCGATAATTTCCAAAGCAATATTATCTTGAGTAGGTAAAAATGTGCCAATACAACCACGCAAATGTCCATCCTTTTTCAAAGAAACAAATACACCAGCACGATTAATAGTTAATTCTTCGGGTAGGTTTCCCGGTGAACGCATTTTTTGTTTTCTTTCTAAAAAGTGAACAATACTTTTTCGGGCTAATTGTACTTGAATACTTTCTTCGCTCTTTCTAATCATCATAAACCACCTCTTAAATCAACTTTTAAATATTTTATAATTAAAAATTTTAAGTATTATTTGTTTTCAAATATTAACAGATTCTGGGTAATTGCTGTCCACTAAGCATACCTACAATCCTTTTACCACCGATGGCTGTCTTAAGATATACTTCAGCTCTACCTCCGGATACTATTTTTCCAATAATAGTAGATTGTCTTCCATATTGACAGGTTTTCATTTTTTCTAGCATTTTTTCACCATATTTTTGGGGCATGAATGCAATCAATTTACCCTCATTGGCTAAATACAGTGGGTCATAACCCAATATTTCGCAGGTATCTTTTACCATCTTATCAATGGGGATTTTCTCTTCCTCAATTTCAATTTCTACTTTAGATGATTGGGCAATCTCATTTAAAGCTGTTGCCAGCCCTCCTCTGGTAGGGTCTCTCAAAACATGGATATTCTTATTTACACCTAACATTTGGTGGACCAAATCAGATAGTGGAGCAGTATCACTGGAAATCTCCTGTTCCAGTTCGAGATTCTCCCGGGAAGCCAGAATACTTATTCCATGATTTCCAATAGGACCGTTGATAACAATTACATCTCCCTCCTGTGCTTGACCGGCATTAATTAGAATATCATCATCAATATAACCAATTCCTGTTGTATTAATAAAAATTCCATCAATATCACCACGATCAACAACCTTGGTATCTCCGGTAACCACTTCAACCCCTATCTCGTGTGCTGTTTTTGCCATAGTAGAGACAATGCTGTCCAGGATCTTGACTGTAGTCCCTTCCTCTATAATAAAAGAGGTACTCAGATATTTTGGCTGAGCTCCACACATTGCTAAATCATTAATCGTCCCATGAACTGCCAGGTGTCCGATATTGCCCCCCGGGAAAAAAAGTGGACTAACAGTATAAGAATCGGTAGAAAAAGCAATACGTTTATCAGCCGCTGGTAAAACGGCACCATCGTGGAGTTGATTCAAAATCGGATTATTAAAATATTTTAGAAAGACTGAACGAATTAACTGATCGGATAATTTTCCGCCACTACCGTAATCAAGTGTTATAATTTTATCCTTCATTATTTGCTCTCCTTTTGATGTAATGGATGAATTTATAGATTCTGTTTTTGATAAAATTAGTATTCAGTATCGAGTCCAAATACAGAACTGTTATAATACGAATATACGAATAATTGGGTAAAGAGATTTTCTTTGTAAATAATTCCTTTATTAATCAAATAAATTTATCCCTTTTGGTATATTGGGAAGACATAAGATCTGCCCCTACCTTTTAGCAGTTTGCTGGTTATTGTGTATATCAAAGTTAATTACTAATGCACTTTTTTCTTTATCTTGCATCTGCCCATCAATCCCTTCCTAAATACTTTATGATTGTTTTTCCTAGTTCTTTTTTTCTTCTCTTGAAATAATTACCAACGACTATTGTTATCTAAAAACTGAAAACTAAAAACTCATCTCGCCTTCAATTGTTCCGCATTTTTCTACTCGATACTGGCATACTTTCATTTATGCTCATAGTATTTTACTACATACCCGATACTCACGACTCGATACTATATTTATAATATGCCGCACAGGTTCCTTCACTGGAAACCATACATGCTCCGACGGGATTTTCGGGTGTACAGACTTTCTTGAAAAGAGGACAATCCAGAGGGGTGATTACACCTCTTAATACTTCTCCACAACGGCATCCAGAGTTTTCCAGAGTTTTTTCAACTTTAACTGCAATATTTCTTGCATTCATAGCAGAAAATTCAGATTTCAAATCCAACCCGCTAGCA